>SABN01000037.1 GCA_009928955.1 Opitutia bacterium
CCCCCCGCCCATCCATTTCACCCAGAAAAACATCGCGGGAATGCCCAGACAGAACCACGCCAGATGCAGCCATCTGATTTTTTCGTCCAGCCGGCGCGGGCCGGGCCACCACTTGGCCGCGCGCACATAGGCCCGCTCGGCGCCGAGGGTGTCCGTTTCGCGGGTGACCACCCCGTGCGGATATTGGATGCCCCGGTCCACGCGCGGCAGATGCCCGTCGCGATAGACCATCTGGATGCGGCGGAATGCCAGCGCGCTCTCCAGCGAGAACGGAATCGAGCCGTCCGCCGTCAGCTGCCGCTGCGCGTTCAGCACATGCCGGCGCGTGCCGGCCGCGCCGGCGACCAACAGCAGCAACAGGACCGCCTGCAGCAGCGCTCGGATGGGTTTGGAGGAGAGGTTCATCGGATTCTGGGGAGGCCGGCCGGATTTTTCAACGCCGTGGAAAAACAGCTGGGGACTCTGGCGCGGCGCGACATCAGAACAGGCTCAGTTGGTCGGTGGCCGGCCGGGACGGGGCGGGCTTCGGCGCCGGGGCGGGAGCCGCGGGCCGCGCGGGCCCCGCCGTCTCCGCGGCGAAGCGGTGCAATTCGTGTTTCTCGAAAAACGCCTTGAGCCGGAGCGCATCCGGGGCGGGCGCGGGGATCTCCCCCCACGCGGGCACGCCCGGCACGGCGCGGTCCAGCGTCATCAGCTCGACATTCAGTTCGGCCGTGGCGCGGCCGGCCAGCAGCTTTTCGCGCACGGCGGCCGACTCGATCTCCTCCGGCTGCCCGAAGCAGGCCGCCAACGAGCCGAACTGCGCGACCAGCTTGGTCGCCGTCTTGGGCCCGATGCCGTTCACGCCCGGGATGTTGTCCGCCGCGTCGCCGATCAGCGCGAGCCAATCGACGATCTGGGCCGGCCGGACCCCCGTCTTGGCCACGACCCCGGCGGCATCCAGCTCCTCGTCCGTCTTGGTCGGCGGCACGATGCGCACGTGGTCGTCCACGAGCTGCATCAAATCCTTGTCGCTGGTGGCGAGGCGGGCGGTCATCCCGGCCGCCGTCGCGCGGGCGGCCAGCGTCGCGATCACGTCGTCGGCCTCCTGGCCGCGGATGAGGATCATCGGGATGCCGGCGGCCTCGAGGAATTCGTTGATCAGGGGCAGCTGCGAGCGCAGGTCGTCGGGCATGGGGGCGCGCTGCGCCTTGTAGCCGGGGCATTTCTCGAGGCGGTGGGCGGGAGAGCCGCCATCGAAGGTGACCACGAGGCGATCGGGCCGCCACTGGGCCTCCAACTGGCGGAGCATGCGGATGAAGCCGAACAGCGCGTTCGTCGGCTGGCCCGCGCGGGTGGCCAGGTCGCGCACGGCATAGAACGCGCGGTAGGCCACCGCGGTGCCATCCACAATGAGCACGGATTGGTTCATGACAGGCAAGCGTTCAGAGGTCAGCGTTCAGATTGCAGGGCTCAGGAAACAGACCGCAGGACTGGAAACCGGAAAACCCAGACAAGGGGCCGCAATGTCCGCGCGAGGCTCCCGCACAACGGACCGACGCCCTTTGCTCCCGGAGGGACCGGCATCCAAAACGGAAACGCCGGATTCTCCAGCACGGCCGACCCGTCCCGGGAATCCGGCAAAGGCAAGCGACCCCTTACGGCGCCACCGCGGCGGCGGGATCGGACCCGCCGGCTTCGATGCCCGCGCCCGGCATGGCCATGTTGCCTTCGCGATGGATGGGCCGGCCGGCCGGATCCACCAGGCGGGCGGTCACGAAGATCAGCAGATTCTTCTTCTTGCTGTACTGCCCTTCCGAGCGGAACAGCCAGCCCAGCAGCGGAATGTCGCCCAGGATCGGCACCTTGTCCTTGATGGTGGTGAGCTCTTCGCGGATCAGGCCGCCCATGACGACCGTCTGGCCATCCCAGATCACGATCGAGGTCGTGACGTTGCGGCTGGTGAAGATCGGCTGGGGCATGTTGAACAGATAGGTGTTCTGCTGGCGCGCGCCGATGATGCCGGTTTCCACGGTGATCTGGGAGCCGTATTGGATCCAGTCCACCAGCTCGGCCACTTCGGGCGCCATCACCAAGTCGATCGTGTAGCCGTCAGGGCCGACGGTGGGCGTCACGTTCAGGATCACGCCCGTCTCGCGGGTCTGGAAGGTGCCGGGGGTCACGACCGGCGACATCGTCACGTTTCCGTCCGTGTTCATGGTCGGCTGGGTGACGTCGAATTCGGTCGGATAGATGATTTCCTTGACGACCTGGATCTGCGCGTTCACGCCGCTGCGGGTGGTCACGCGGGGAGCCGACAGGAGGTCGCTGCCGCCATGCTGCGAGAGCGCCTGGAGGACGATGGTCACCTCGGGGTTCGTCAGCACGCTGGAGGCGCTGAGGATGCCGCCGAGCATGGTCTGGTTGGCGGTCTGGGTCAACAGCGACGCCGGCTCGATGTTGTTGTTGCCGGAGTTGTTGGCGAAAAACCGGTTGCCCTGGGTGAAGCCATTGCGGTTGGCGTTGACCTGCAGGCGCTGGCCGGAGCCGTCGTTCTTGGTGGCGAATTCGTAGTTGTCGTTCAGGATCCACTGCAGGCCGAGCTCTTCGAGGTCGGTCTGGTCCACTTCGATGAAGCGGGCCTCGATCTCGACCTGGTTGGGCACGACGTTCAACTGCTGGAGGATGCGCTCGAAGGTCTCGAGGTTGTCCGCCGTGTTGGCCACGATGAGTTGGCTGATGGTGGCGTTGTAGGTGATCGAGGCGCCCGAGGGGAATTTCACGCCGGTCTTCTCGAAGAAATCCTTCACGTCGGACTTGGTCATGCTGACCCGCCCCCCCATGGAGGTGAATTCCGCGTCCTGCCGGTCCGCATCGCTGGTCCCCTGCCGCTCGACGATGACGTCCATGAAGGACGGCTGGACGGGATACATGCGCGTGATGATGTTGCCGACCGGCGCGTCGATGGGCGTGATGATCACGGCGCTGTCTTCGATGCGGTACTTCAGGCCCGCCACTTCGGTGATGTACTTGATGGCGTCCAGCATGCTGATGCGGCGCAGGTTCAAGGTGATGTCGCGGAGATTGCCGCCGCCGCCGACCGCCGGCGCGCCGATGGCGAAATCATCGCCGCCAAACCCCCATTCGTCCGTCGCGGGGGCATTCGGCGCGGGCGCCAGCGGGGCGGGAGCCGCAGATCCGCCGCCGGACTGGCCCAGATTCAAGATGATGTTGACGCCTTCCTTCTCGATGTCGGCGGCGATGCTGGCCTCGACCAGGAAGTTGACCACGTCGTTGATGTTGGCTTGGCGGAATTCCACGGCGGGAATGATGATGTTTTTCATCTTGTCCTGCAGGCGGACGGCCGCAGGCTTGCTGTCCACCCCGCCGGAGGGATTGAAATCTTCCGGCATCTCGATTTGCGCGCGGATGGGCGGGCTCCAGCTGCGGCGCACTTCCGTCATCATGCCCTGCACGCGGGCGTCGCGCTCATAGGTGGCCAGCTTGTACTTGTCGGCCTCGATCTTGCGCAGATAGCGCATGGCGCTCTTGTGATAGGGGTCGCGGATCAGGATTTTCTCGAAGAGGGACGAGGCGCGATCAAAGTCCTTGAGCATATACCACTGGCGGGCTTCGTCGTACATCTGCTCGAGGGTCTTGGCCTTCTCGAGGGTGGCCGGCTGGTCGCCGGGCGCTTTGGGGCGGGCTTCGATGATTTCGAGCTTGGCCAAGCGCTTGCTCAGCGTCTGCGCCCCGCGATGGGTCGGAGCCGCCTTGAGGGCGGAATCCAGCAGCTTGCGGGCATCGGCCAGGCGTTCGTTCTTCTGCACCATCCCGCGGGCGCGCAGGTATTGGGCTTCGGCGAGACCCCACGAAATCTGCTCGCGCACGGCGGCGTTCTGGGGACGATCGGGCAGACCCTTCAGCGCGGCGAGGAAGGAGTTCTCGGCGGTGATCAGATCGCCATCGCTCAACGCGCGGAAGCCGGTTTCGGAATCCTTGAGGGCGACGACTTCGGCGGCTTGGCGGCGGATTTCCTCCTGCTGCGCGGTTTCCTTCGCGATCTTCTTGATTTCCTTCGCGGGAAGCTTTTCGACCTCTTTGCCCCCCCGCTTGGCGGCGACCGGAGAGACAAACGAGGAATCGTCTTCCGCAAAGTCCGGATTGAAATCATCGGTCATCTCGTCGAGGGCGGGCGCGGCGTCATCGAGGGATCCGGCGTCGAGCGCAGGCGCCGGTTCATCGGCAAAGAGATCGCCCAGCATGTCATCATCTTCGGCCGGAGCGGCCACTTCCTCTTCCGCGGCGGCGGCCGGCACGGGCTCCTCGACGGGTGCGGCATCGAGGGCGGACGCTTCGGCGGAAAAATCAGCGAACGGATCGGCGGCAACGGACTCTTCCGCAAAACCCGCCATGTCTTCCGTTGCGACTTCGGCAGTGGCCGCAATTTCTTCCGTTGCGGCTTCGGCAGTGGCCGCAATTTCTTCCGTTGCGGCCTCGGCGGTGGCGCCCACTTCTTCCACCGCGACTTCAGCGGTGGCCGCAATTTCTTCCGTTGCGGCCTCGGCGGAGGCGGCGGGTTCTTCCCCCGCGGCGGGGGCGGGAGCCGCCTCGGCCGGAGCGGTCGCGGAATCCACATCGCCCAGCAGGGCATCCAGATCGAAATTGTCCTCCTGGGCCCGCGCCACGCCGCCAAACAAGAGAGACCCCGCCATTGCCGCGACCATGCACCATTTCATCTGGAACTCCTCCTTGGAACTGAATCGGGGACGAGGCTGTTTCCTCGACCCACCCAACACTTGTTTATTGACATCCATCATTTGAAATTCACCACGCCGAAGCGGGCTCCGCAGGGGGAGCCGATGCCGCCGGAAGGGCGGAAACGGGGGCGCGCTCTTCGCTGCTCATCAAGGGAACGGTCACTTTTTCGCCAGTTTTAACGCTTTGAATTATCACGCTTTCCCGCCGGATGTCAACGACCTTGTATTCCACGCCGCGCAGCGCAAACACATCGTTGAGGCGCTGGACGGGCAGCCGGCTGCGGTCCATCAGGGAAACAAAGAGAATGGCCAATTCCTGCTCGGTGACGGACCGGCCCTTGGCCAACACGACGGGACGCTGGTCGGACTGCCGGACCATGGTGAGGGTCTCCCCGCCCTTCCCCTGCGGATCGTGGGAGGCAACGGCATAGCCCAGGATCACATCTTTGAGCTTGGCGAAATAGGTGCGCTCGAGCGTCTGCAGATTCAACTGGAAGCGAACGGTCCCGTCGGGCATCTGCTGCGTGCCGACGAACCGCAGATAGAAGGGCACGGCTTTGATGCCCGCCACGCGCAGCTTGACCACGGGATCCGGCAGGCTGTTGGGATCCTTGGGATCCGTCCCGGCGAGGAATTCCTCCAGATTGGTGAACCCGTCGCCATCCAGATCGCCGGCGGCATCGGCCGGATTTTGCGGATCCAAGCCCCACGCCAGCTCGATCTTGTCGGGGATTTTGTCTCCGTCGGTGTCCAGTTTGTCGATGTTCACGACCTCTGGCTGCGCGGCGAGGCAGAAGGGGCACTCGGCGGCCTCGTACGGGATGGGACGCCCGCATTTCACGCACGCCACGCGCCGCTCGCTGACGGCGGTGCGGGGGCTCACGGCCAACGCGGAAGCGGCCGCCACGCGGGCCTCGGCGAGAACGGAATCGAAAGGCACGGTGTCCTTGAGAACGACGGGCGCCCCTTTCCACCCGATGCGCGAGAGACTGAACGAGGCGGACTCCTTGTCCGCCTGGATCTGCTGCACCAGCAGCACGCAGGAGATGAACAGCGCCAGCAGCGCCACCAGCAGGATCGACTTTTCATAGTGATCCCGGATCCAATCATGTTTTCCTCGGGGTGCCTGGCTCACGGATTCTCCTCCCCTTCTTCGGCGGCGCGGGCGACCTCGGCGAAGCGATACAGATCCACTTCGAGGCGGACATCGCACAGCTCCTGTCCCGCCACGACGCGCAGCTCCCGCGGCAGGATCGCCGGCGCATCCCGGGCCGCGGACGTGGCGCTGCCGGGAGCGACCCACCCGCCCGCGGAAACCGGCTTCGGCGGCTCCGCCGGTTGCGGCTCCGCCTTGGGGAGAAGGACCGCCGGACGGGCGGGATTGGAAATTTCCAGCTTGGTCACCACCACGAACGGCGCCCCCTTCGAAAGGCGGTCCAGCACTTTCCACGTGGCCGCATCTTGGGCGCGGTAGACGAGCACATAATGTTCCTTGGTGAAGAGCCCGTCCGGATCCTTGTACCGTTCCGTGCGGGGCGCGGCCGCGGCGGCGTCGGGACGGTCCCGCACGCCCCGGCGGTTGAAGCCTTCTTCCACCGGCGCGGCCTGCGCATCCTTTTCAAACACGGTGCGGTCCACCGAAACGAGCTCGCCGATCCCGGCGGCATAGAGGATGTCGCACAAGGCGGCGATGGACCGGAACTGGTCGACCAGCCGCGGAAGCTCTTCGTCGGAGGGCGGCGTGCCGTCCACATAGCGCTGGACTCCGAAGGCGAGGCCGGGAGCGAGCGCCACGGATTTGGCGCGGGCGTCGTTCAACAGGCGGCGGAGCCCGTCTTCCAGCAACCGCCGGAAGCGATCGCGGTCGACCGGTTCGTCGGCGATCTGCCCCTCGCGCATGGAGGCATAGAGCCCATCGAGATATTCCTGGTAGATCCCGAGTTGCTTGCCCATGATCTGCACATTGGCCTCGGAGGGGAAGACCGCGCGGCTGGACAGCCGCTGCAGCCGGCCTTGGACCAAGGTCAACGCCGAGGCTTCGTCGGCATAGCGCCCCTTCGCGCTGAACAGCAGATAGACCAAGGCGATGGCCAACAGCAGGACCACCGCGCCACCGATCAGCAACGGCATGTGTTTGCGGCTCATAATTCCTGCGGCGCCTCCAAAACAGCCAAGATTTTGAACTCCAAGGTGCTGGCATCCGGCCGGGCCGGCGGCTGCCAGATGATCTCGGTCTTGTCCGAAAACAGCTGGGACTCGCGGAGCCGGTCGCGGAACTGGCCGATCGCCTCGCTCGATTTGATCTTGTCCAGATAGCCCATGCCCTCGATTTCGATGCCGGCCACGGCGTTTTCCGCGAGCGCCGGCGCCCCGGGCGCCGGCGGATCGCCGCCGGGCAGGACGGCCAAGGGATTCACGCGGGTCAGCCAGATGCCGTCGGCCAGCGCCCCGCTGATTTCACCCAGCAGGTTCCGCCAAACGCCGCGATGCGACTCCAGCGCGGTCAGCTTGGCGATCTTTCCTTCGACGGCGGCGACGGCGGCCTCGGCCTGGACCAGCTGCTGCTCGACGGCGGACAGTTCGCCGACCCGCGTCTCGATGCGGGCGCGGACGCTGGCCGTCACGCCCGTCATCCGCGCATAGAAGGCGATCCAGACGATCAACGTCAGCAGCGCGCCGGCGGCCGCCAGCGCGAAGACCGGCAGTTTCCGCTTGAACTTCTTTTCCTCCTCCGCCTTGGGCGGAAGCAAATTGACCTCGATGGGACAGGTGTGCAGCTGCCGCAGGGCCAGCCCCACCATCTGCCCCATCTCGCAGGCGTGCGCGCCGATCTGCTCGGCTGGGATCTGCTCGGAAACCGCCACGTTGTTGAAGGGGTTGAAATAGTCCGTCTCGACGTTGAGCTTTTCGCGCAGGAAGGTGTCGGTGTAGGGGATCACCGAACTGCCGCCGGTGAGCAGCAGCAGCGACGGCTGCTGGCCGCCCTGCTGGCTGCGGTAGAAATTGATGGAGCGGTTGAGCTCCTGGTGCAGGCGCGTCATCATGCTGCGCACGCTCTTGGAGACCTTGTCCACCGTTTCGCTCTGCGGCCCCTCGTAGGCGCCGCCGAAGGCGACATAGGCATGGGCCTTCTTCATCGCCTCGGCGTCGTCGAAGGAGATCCCGAACTCGTTCATGATCAGCTGCGTGATCTGGTTGCCCGCGACGGGGACGCTGCGGCTGAAGATGCGGCCGGCCTCGATGAAGATCAGGTCGGTCGAGCGCGCGCCGATGTCCACCACCAGCGTGCAGGGCGGCAGGTTGTCGTAGTTGTAGCGGACGGCGTTGTAGAGCGCCATGGGCGCCACGTCCACCAGATTCGGCTCCAGCCCGGTGAACCGCACGCAATCGCAGATGCCGGCGACGATGTCCGACTTGATCGCCGCCAGCATCACGTCCACGTCGCCGTTGTTGCCGCTGATCAGCTGGTAGTCCCAGACCACCTCGTTCATCGGGAAGGGCACGTTCTGCTGCGCTTCGTACTGGATGATCTGGTAGACCTTCTCGGGCTCCACGGGCGGCAATTTCACGAAGCGCGAGAAAACCGAATGGCCCGAGATGGAGACCTGCACCGGCCCGGGCTTGCAGCCCGACTCGCGGATCAGGTCGTGGATGGTGGTGATGATGTATTGGGAGCGGTCCGCGTCGCTTTGGGGATCGACGCCCAGATCGCTGATGGCGTAGCGGGTCATCTCCAGCCCGCCCTTCACATCCGCAAACTCGGCGAGCTTGAGGCAGTGCGACCCGATGTCCAGCGTCAATATGGGCTTCTTGGCCATGAAACGAGTTCCTTGCTGAAGGCTACCGGGCGGCGGCGGCCGGCTTGATCGCCTCGTACAGATCGTAGTCGATGTAGGCGAACGGAGTCTGCGAACGGTTGATCAGCACGCCATCCACGGGGCTGAATCCATCCCACCAGTTGGGCTTGGTGGCGGTCGATTCCGTGGCGACCACCGCGCCGCGGGCCTTGACGACCACGGCGATCTGCTTGACGAGGCCCAGCCGCGCGATGGTGTTCGGATGCAGGAACATGTCGCTCTGGTGGCGGCCCTTGGACACATTCACATAGGTGACCGTTCCGCGGAACATCACCGGCGCGCCCTTGTTGCTCTGGTCTTCGATGTAGGCGTAGTAGGTGAATTCCAATTCGTCGATCCACTCGGGGGCGGTTTCAAATTCCACCACCACGCGCCACCAGTCCGGCTGGCGGGCGGAGGCCTGGCCGGGCGCGGCGGTGCGGAACACCGGCGTCTTTTCCTTCACCGGCGTCATCTTGCGGATGCGCAGGATTTCGGAACCCGCGCCGGGAACGGGCTGCTGCGCCACCGCGCCCCAAGCGGTCCCGAGCAGAACGGCAACCATCGCAACCCCGACCGAAACCTTGGATTGAATTGGACCCTTCATCTTCATGCCTCCTGCGCACCACCCTCGAGCCGGAAAGCCTCCATGGCCTGCCTGCACAATTTTCAGGAGTATAGGCCCACCGCCCGTTTCTCGTCAACCGCCATTTCCCGTTGCCCCGCAAAATCGTCGGCCACCCCTGCGGCAGGGAACGGGGTTCCCGTCCTGGCTCATCCCAGCGTGTTGAAGATCCGGGCGCGCGGGCGGTGGGCGAGCACGGCGCTGGTGCTCATCTCGGGCGCGAGCATGTCCGACTCCGTCACCTCCACGCCAATGCGTCCCGCTTCGGTCCATTCGCAGATCTTGCGGCTGAGGCTCATGTCCGGACACGAGGGATAGCCGGGGCCGAAACGCGCCCCCCGCTTTCCGCCGATGGGCTCGAGCATCTTCCGGTGTGCCCACTCGGCCACCGCGTCGGCATATTCCGCCGCAAATCCCGTCCAGAGGAAGTACTCCTGATACTCCCCCGCCTCCTGCATCCGGGCCATTTCGGCCGAGGCCGCCGGATTGCCCACGGTGACCGTGAGGCATCCGAGCACATCTCCTTGCGGCGCATAGAAATCCGGAATGCATAGCTTTTCGCGGATCTTCTGCCGCGGGAACCCCAGCACCACCTCGTCTCCGCCCCCGTGCGGGAACACCCGCAAGGTGTCGCCTTCGGGCTTGCACCGCATCCAGGCCACCGTGGCCTTGGGCACGAACAGCCGCTTTTCCATGTTCTCCCGCAGCAGGCGCTCGTAGTGCCCCTGCGCCTCGCCTTCGAGGATCTGCCGATACTCCCCTTCCGACAGGTTGCCCTTCTTGAAACCCCAGCGCCCCACCAGCAGGGACATCCGCTCGATAAAGGGATTGACCTCCGCCATCGGCGGCTCCCACACCTGCGCCCCCCAGAACGGCGGCGTGATCGGCTCATCCTCGGGCAGCGGCTTGGATTCGGTGTTCATCGGTGTCCGGATTCAGGGTTCAAGGTTCAGGTCATATGGAGCGCAGGGGCGCGGCGGCGAAGGCGAAACCTCTCGGCGCCGGCCACCCGCCAAAGTTTTCCACACTGTGGAAAAAAGTTTTCCATTGCGTGGAAAAATCGCGAAAAGTTTTTCCATTGCGTGGAAAACTACGCTGTTTCGCTCCGGATGCAAGCCGGGGGCCTCAGGTTTTCGGCGGCGGCGGCGGCGTGCGGGCCACCGCGCCGGTCTCTTTCAGTTCGCGGAAGATCGTCAGGCTGTCGAAGGCGTCCTTGCAATAGCGCACCGGCCCCGCATAGACCGGCTGGCAATCGTTCGCCACGAAGTTCTCCGTCAAGGCCGCGCCGCCCAGCAGCACCGGCAGGCGCAGGCCCGCCGTTTCCATCGCGCGCAGGTTCTCGCGCATGACCTGCACCGACTTGACCAGCAGGCCGCTCATGCCCAGCATGTCGGCCTGCGATTCCTTCACCGCCGCCAGCATCGTCTCGATCGACACCTTCACGCCGAGATTCACCACCTGGTAGCCGTTGTTCGACAGGATGATGTCCACCAGGTTCTTGCCGATGTCGTGCACGTCGCCCGCCACGGTGGCGATCACCAGCTTGCCCGAGGACGCGGCGGTCCCCGCCTTCAGGTGCGGCTTGATCAGCGCCACGGCCTTCTTCATCACCTCGGCCGACTTCAGCACGAACGGCAGCTGCAGGACGCCGTCGTTGAACAGCCGTCCCACTTCCTTCATGCCGGGGATGAGATGGTCGTTGAGGATCTCCTCTGCGGACATCTTCGCCAGCAGGGCCGGGATGGACGTCTCCAGCAGCGCGGCCTTGCCCTTGACCAGCGCATCGGCCACCTGCTGCTCCGGCGTCTGCGCCGCGCCCGCCGCCCCCGCCTCGGCTTCCGGCACCGCCGCCTCGAAGTGCCGCAGATAGTTCTCCAGCGGGTCGCCATCCGCCGCGTCGTTGTCCAGCAGCTTCTCCGCCAGCCGCACCGCCGCGGGCGCCAGATCCGTCACCGGCACCAGCGTGGAGGTGTTGATGATGCACGCGTCCATGCCCGCCTTCACGCACCGGCCCAGGAACACGGTGTTGAGCACCTTGCGCGCCGGCGGCTTCAGGCCGAACGAGATGTTCGACAGCCCCAGGATCGTCCGCACACCCGGGAATTTCTCCTTGATCTGCCGGATGGCCGCGATCGTTTCCTTCGCCGCGTCGCGCAGCGTGCCGTCGCCGCTGCACACGGTGAACGTCAGCGCGTCGATCAGCAGGTCGCCCCGCCGCAGCCCGCGCGCTTCGCAGAATTCGATCAGGCGCCCGGCGATCTCCACCTTGCGGTCCGCCGTCATCGCCATGCCGGTCTCGTCGATGGTGAGCGCCACCAGCCCCGCGCCGAAGCGCCGCGCCAGCTCGACGAGCTTCTCGGCCTTCTCCTCGCCCGATTCGAAATTGATGGAATTGACGAGCAGGCGCCCGCCATGGAGCTTCAGCGCCGCCTCGACCACGTCGAGCTGCGTGCTGTCCACCATGATCGGCAGGCGGCATTCGCGCCCCGCGCGCGCCACCAGCGTGGACATGTCGGCCAATTCGTCGCGCCCCGCATAGGCCACGCTCAGGTCCAGCACGTGCGCCACGCCCTCGTCCTGCTCCGTCAGCAGATCGAACGCCGCGTCGAGATTTTCGGCCAGCAGCGCCTCGCGGAATTTCTTGGAGCCCGTCGCGTTGGCGCGTTCGCCCACGAACAGCGGCGCGGGCGCCTGCGTCAGCTCCATCGGCGAGAACAGGCTGCTCACCTGGTCCGGCGTCTGGACCGCGCGCGCCGGCGGCGCCTTCGCCGCGCCCAGCGCCTGCCGCAGCGCGCGGATGTGGTCGGGCGTGGTGCCGCAGCATCCGCCCGCGATGTTCAGGCCGATCTCCTGCACGATCGGCGCGAACACCTGCGCGAATTCCGCCGGGCCCAGCGGATAATGCACCTGGCCGGCCACCAGCGACGGCAGCCCCGCGTTCGGCATGCAGCCGATGCCCGTCTTCCACAGCTTCGCGATCGCCTCCAGATGCCGCTTCATCGCCTCCGGGCCCGTCGCGCAATTCAGCCCCAGCACGTCGATCGGATACGGCTCCAGCGCCGCCATCACCGCCCAGATGGACGAGCCCACCAGCAGCGTCCCGGTCGTTTCCACCGTCACCGACACATACACGAGCTTGTCCGTGCGCGGCCCCATCACCTGCGCCGCCGCCGCCACCGCCGCCTTGATCTGCAGCAAGTCCTGGCACGTCTCGATCAACACGCCATCCGCGCCACCCTCCAGCAACCCGCCCATCTGCTCTTGGTAGCCGCCGTACAGCTCGTCGAACGACGCCTGCCCCAGCGTCGCCAGCCGCGTCCCCGGTCCCACCGAGCCCAGCACGAACCGCGGCCGGCCGTCCTGCGCCACCGCCGCGTCCGCCGCGCCCCGCGCGATCCGCGCCGCCGCGATGGAGATCTCCTTCGCGCGCGCCGAAAGCTTATATTCCCCCAGCGTGATCGGCGACGAGCCGAAGCTGTTGGTCTCGACCGCGTCGCTCCCCGCCGCGAAATACGCCGCATGGATGTCGCGGATGATCTCCGGGGCCGTCAAATTGAGCCACTCGTTGCAGCCCTCGTATTCGCCCCACGCCGCCGCCCCCGGATTCCGGCCTTGGATCTGCGTGCCCATGGCCCCATCCACCAGCAGCCGGTTCTTCTTCAAAAATTCTTTGATGGACATGCCTGTTCGCCTTTCGGTTGATCGAAAGGCCCACTCTACACGCCCCGCGCCGCGCCCTCAACCCCCATTCTCGCCCCGATGCGCCGGAGTGGCCGCGCGGGCCCGGGGCAAAAGTTTTTCCACCGTGTGGAAAAATATTTCCATAGAGCCTCTTGCAAAACTCCAACTAAAACGGTCAGGACGGAGCCCGCCCCTCCAGGAAACCGCAAAAATGGCTTGTTTTCGCCTCTGGAGGGACGACCTCCGTGTCGTCCGGGTTCGTTTTGCAAGAGGCTCCATACTGTGGAAAACTTCCCGGCGGGCGCAGAACCCCGCGCGGGAAGAAGCCGGCGCGCCGGGGCCGCGGCCTTACGGCGTCATGCGCAGCCGGTAGTAGGCCGGCAACGGTGTCGTCGCGTTGGTCCACGGCGAGGTCTGCACCCCGAAGTTGGACCAGATCACCGGCACGACGAGGATGTTCGTGGCGCGATGGACCTCGACGTTGCCGCTGGCGTTGGGATTGGTCCAAGCCATCCGGATATTGCCGTTCGTATAGCGGCTGAGGGTGAACGTCGGCGGATCGAAGCCGGCGATCGTCAGATCGTAGACGCGGTTGCTCCACCCGTAGGCGTTCGTGGCGCGCACCGTGAAGTTGAACGGACCCGCCGCGGTCGGCGTGCCGTCCAGCAGGCCGGCGCCGCTCAGGCCCAGGCCGCCGGGCAGGCTGCCGTCCACCACGCTGAAGGTCGGATCGCCGCTGGCCTCGATCTGCTTGGAGTAGGCGAAGCCGAGGACGCCGCTCGGCAGCGGATTGGTCGTGAAGAACACCGGGACCTGCGCGATCGTCAGGTCGAATCCGCGGTCGCTCCAGCCATAGGCGTTCGTGGCGCGCACCGTGAAGTTGGAGGTGCCGACGGTGGTCGGCGTGCCGGTCACCCAGCCCGAGGAGGCCAGGCCCAACCCGCCATGCAGGCTGCCGTTCACTACGCTGAAGAGCGGATCGCCCGTGGCCGAGATCTGATTGGAGTAGGCTATGTCCACCACCCCGTCCGGCAACGGACTTTCCGTCACGAACACCGGCGGCCCGAAGATCTCGAGGGTGAAGACGCGGTTGCTGCCGTCGACCACGTTCGTGGCGCGCACCGTGAAGGTGGCGTTTTCGATCTGCGTCGGCGTGCCGCTGATCAACCCGGCCGGATTCAGCGACAAGCCGGCGGGCAGGTCGCCTTCATCCGGAACCAAGCTGAACGAGGGGTTGTTGCTGGCGACGATCTGCAGCGAATAGAACTGGCCCACCACGCCGTTGGTCAGCGGACTTTCCGTCACGAACACCGGCGGCTCGGTCGGATCGTTGATCGTGATGTTGTAGTTCCGGTTGCTGATGGCCACGGAGTTCGAGGCGCTCACCGTGAAAAAGCTGTCGTAGAGCGCCGTGGGCGTGCCGCTCAAGAGTCCGTTCGTGCTCAGGGTCAGGCCGGCCGGCAAGCCGCTGCCGCCACCTTCCACCACGGAGAAGGTCGGACTGTTGCTGACGTTGAACTGCAGCGAGTAGGCCGCCCCCACCACGCCGCTGGGCAGCGGATTGGTCGTGTAGAACACCGGCGGCCCCAACTGGGCGTCCCGCACGTTCACCTGATAGGGCGGTAAGCTGGTCACCATGCCGAACGAGTTGCTGGCAATGACGTTGAACGGGTTGAGCCCCAGATAAGCCGCATTGGTCGGCGTGCCGCCGAGGACGCCGTTGGCCGAGTTCAGCGTCAGCCAGGGCGGCCATGGCGAACCCTTGTGATAGGTGACGGCGGGATCGCCGGTGGCCTGGACGGAGCTGTTGGTCAAGGGCAAGTCGAGAAAGGCCTCGCGCAGGGTTGCGCCCGTGAAACGAGGCATCAGCACCGGCGTGACCACCAGGCAGTGCCCCTCCCCGGCCGCGATCTGCGTGATGCCGGTGACGGCGGCGAAGTTAGGAATCGGCAACTGCCCCTTCGTGTCGTCGCCCCAGACCACCACGGTGCCATTGGTCTTCAACGCCATGTTGAACAGATAGCCCGCCGAGATGGCGGTCACGCCGCTCGTCACCGCGGCGGGAACATAATTGGTCGCGTCGAAGAAACCTTCTCCGCCCCATGCGATCACCCGGTCGCCTTTCAGCGCCAGCGCATGCCAGTATCCGGCGGAAATGGCCGTGACTCCGTTGGAAGCCTCCGCCGGAACATTTTGGATGCCGTAGGCGAATCCGTTGGTCGCGGGAATGCCGAAGACGCGCACGGACCCGTTGGTCATCAGCGCCATGCTGTAGTAGGCGCCCGCCGAAATGGCCATCACGTTGCTAAACAAATCCGGGGGAACATCGGTTTGCCCATAGCTGTTGGAACCCCAGGCAAGCACGCCGCCGTTCTTCAAGGCCAGCGCATGCCATTCGCCCGCGGCGATTTTCGTCACTCCGCTCGTCGCCGAATTGGGCACGTTGGTTTTGACGATGTCGGCTCCCCACGCCTGCACGGACCCGTCGGTCTTCAGCGCCAAGCTGAACGAGTAGCCGCCGGCGACATTCGTCACGCCGCTTTGCGCGATGACCGGCACATTGGTCTGCAGATAGGAGTTGTCGCCCCACGCCCACGCGCGGCCGTCTTTCACCGCCAAGCTGTGGCGATGCCCCGCCGCGATGGAGGAAACATTGCTCATCACGCTCGTGGGCACGGGAGAAGCCTGCGCATTCCCGTTGAACCCCCATCCCATCACATAAGGGCCAGCCAAGGCTGGTTCCGCAAGCCACAAACTTCCCAACAGCGCCGCTCCGGTGCACAATCCGGCCCATGTACGAACCTGCTTCATAAGATGAGTATCTCCTATAGGTCTAATATTTGCAAGTACCGCCTCTAAAAATCAATGCGGGGGACTCGATGCGCGGAAAACCGCTCGTTCGAGAGGCTTGAATCCGCGCTTGGATTCCCCTACAGTCGCGCCCATGAAACGCCCCCGCCTCGTCATTCTGGATGCCTATGCCACCAATCCCGGCGATCTGTCCTGGGCCCCCATCGAAGCCTTGGCCGATTGCATCGCCCATGATCGAACCTCTCCGGCCGATGTGCTTGCCCGGATTGGAGATGCCGATGCCGTGATGCTCAACAAGGCCGTGCTCTCCGCCGACACCCTCGCGCGAGCCCCCCACCTTAAATATGTCGGCATCCTCGCCACGGGCTGGAACACCGTGGATCTGGCCGCCGCCGAAAAACGCGGCATCGTGGTCGCCAATGTCCCCGGTTACAGCACCAATTCCGTGGCGCAACACGCCTTCGCCCTCCTGCTGGAGTTGACCAACCAGGTGGCCTTGCATTCCACCAATGCCCGGGCGGGCGGATGGGCCCGGAACGCCGACTATTGCTACCGCCTCTCGCCGCAGATCGAACTGGCCGGCCTGACGCTCGGCATCGTCGGCTTCGGCCAGATCGGCCAAGCCGTCGCCCGCATCGGCCGCGCCCTCGGCATGCGCGTGCTGGCCCACCGGCGCGACACCTCCGCGCCAGCGCCCGAGGGCGTCGAATACGTTTCGACCGACCGCCTGTTCGCGGAAAGCGACGTCATCAGCCTGCATTGCCCCCTCTCCCCTGAAACCGCCGGGCTCGTCAATGCTTCGCGCCTCGCGCAAATGAAGCCGACCGCCTTCCTGATCAACACCTCGCGCGGGCCGCTCGTCGTCGAGCGAGATCTCGCCAACACCTTGCGCGAGAACCGGATCGCGGGCGCGGCCGTGGACGTGCTCTCCACCGAACCGCCGGCCCCCGACAATCCGCTCCTCTCCGCGCCGCGCTGTCTCGTCACGCCCCATCTCGCCTGGGCCACCGCCGCCGCCCGCAAACGCCTCATCGACATCGCCGCCGACAACCTCCGCGCCTTCCTGGCCGGCCAACCGGTCAACCAAGTCCCGCGCTGACCGCATCGCGGATGAAAGACGGTTGATTGCCGGACGGGTTCCTCTAGAATCCCGCCCATGCCCCAGACCAGCCATCGAGTCGGACGCTTCACGGAATCGGTCATCCGCCGCATGACGCGCGTGGCCATGGAGTGCGGCGCGGTGAACCTCTCCCAGGGATTCCCCGATTTCGATCCGCCGGAGGAGCTGCGCCTGGCCTTGGAGAAAACCGCCCGCGCCGGCCCCCACCAGTATGCCGTCACCTGGGGCGCGGCGAACTTCCGCCGCGCCCTCGCCCGCAAGCAAAGCCATTTCACGGGTCTGGCCATCGATCCTGAGGCCCACCTCGTCGTCACCTGCGGCAGCACCGAGGCGATGATGGCCGCCATGATGACCGCCTGCAACCCGGGCGACCAGGTCGTCGTCTTCTCCCCCTTCTACGAGAACTACGTCGCCGACACCATCCTCTCGGGGGCCGAGCCGATCTACGTCCCCCTGCGCCCGCCGGATTTCGCGTTCGATCCCGCCGAGTTGCGCCGCGCCTTCGAACAGCGGCCCAAGGCGCTCATCCTGTGCAATCCGTCAAACCCCACCGGCAAGGTGTTCACCCGCGCGGAACTCCTGCAAATCGCCGCCCTCGCCGAGGAATTCGACGCGTTCGTCATCACCGACGAGGTCTACGAGCACATCTTGTACGCCCCGCACCGCCACACCTATTTCGCCACCCTCCCCGGCATGTTCGCGCGCACCGTCTCGTGCAGCTCGCTCTCAAAGACCTATTCCATCACCGGCTGGCGCCTCGGCTACGTCATCGCCCCGCCGGCCTTCATCGATGGCGCGCGCAAGGTGCACGACTTCCTCACCGTGGGCGCCGCCGCCCCCCTGCAGGAAGCGGCCATCGCCGGGCTGGAAATGCCGGACGCCTACTACGATACCCTCGCTGCGCTCTACGCGAAGAAGCGCGACCTGTTCCTCGGCGGCCTGCGCGCCGCCGGCCTGACCTTCACCGAGCCCGAAGGCGCCTATTATGTCATGGTGGACGTCTCCGAATTCGGCGTGGCCGACGACACCGCCTTCTGCGAATGGCTCGCGCGCGAAGTCGGCGTCGCCGCCGTCCCCGGCTCCAGCTTCTTCCGCGAACCCGTGCACCACCTCATCCGCTTCCACTTCGCCAAGCAGGAAAGCACCCTGCGCGAAGCCATCGCCCGCCTGTCAACCCTGCGCGAAAAACACGCCGCTTGGAGAAAACAATGAAGCACGCCTTCCGGATCGCCCTCGCGTGCGGCCTGTCGATCGCCAGCCTCGCGGCCTGCGGCAAGAAACAGGACAAGCCTTTTGTCACCCCCTCCAAGCCCCTCCCCGGCCAAATCGACATCTCCATCAAGCGCCATTCGTTCGACACGAACGGGGTCCTGCGTCCCTACGAGGCGGGCCTCCTCATCATCGCCGGCCCCGGCATCCAGAATCATCCTTCGGACGAACGGATCTGGGTGGATGCCGATTCGCGCATGGACGGCCAGCCCCTTCCGGAATCCATGATCCGCCGCTTGCAGTTTGGCGGCGCCAGCACATTGGAAAAAGACCAGCGCTGCCTGACGCTGGGCCCCGCCTTCCAGCCTTGGTCCCTGCTGCCGCGAAAAACCGGCTCGACCACCTTCGATCTGGTCTTGCACACCGGCCGCGAAAAATGGATCTGCCCGCCGCTCGTCGTCGAGATCGGCGCCTCGGCGGACGAGGCCCGGATGCTCTCCGAATTCGATGCGTCCGGCGCCAGCCCATTCCTGGATCACCCCCTCGGCGCCCGCCGCGCCAGCGAACCCGAGGCCCCGGCTCCGCCCTATGCTGCCGTCGCCGACTTCGCGGCTCAGCATCCCGACAGCTATCTGACGGCCGCCATCCGGGATCGCCTCAATCGCTTGTATCTCGAGGACATCAATTCCTGCGGCCCGTACGCGGATGGCCCGCTGCTGGCGGAAGACCGGGCGGCCCTCGCCTCCCTCGCCGGAAGCTGCGATCCCCATTTCGCGAAACGGGCCCGCGACATCTTGGCGGGCCAGAAAAAGTCCATGGGCTCTTCGGACGCGACGGAACCGCAGCGACAACGCTTGTCTGTCATGGAAGATTGGCTGCACCTCGCGACCACCGCCCCCGAAAAGGAGACTCCGAAATGAAATTCCCGGCCGACCGTCTCCTGGCCGCCCTGCTGCTCGCCGCCCTCCCGGCCTTCGCCCAAACGCCGCCATCCCTGGCGCAATCCAATCCGTTCGCCCACCAGACGCTCTCCGCACCGGACTATCTGCGCTTCGTTCCATGCCCGGACCCGCTGACCGGAATACTCGTCCCGGCCTATTCCGGCACCTCGGAGTTGTTTCTGAAGGGCGTGCTGGAACAGTTGGCGAAAATCCATCCCGGCCTGACCTGGGACCCCCGGAGCCAGTTCACCTCCAGCGCCGGCGTGATCGCGATGATGCTCAGCGGCGAGGCCGACCTCGGCCTCAGCAGCATCCCCATGACCTCCGCCCAGCGCGAGGCGTTCACCCGCCGCTTCGGCTATCCCGTCCTCGAGGCGCGCGTCGCGCTCGATGCCCTCCAGATCCTGGTCCACCCCTCCAACCCGATCGACACCCTCACGGTGCCGCAGCTCGACGCCATCTACGGCTCCGAACTCCGCGCCGGCGCGCGGAACCGCCTCCGCACGTGGGACGAGGCCGGCTGGCCCGGCGGCGGCGACCTCCACGCCTACGCCGGCTGGCTCCACTACGGCACCTCCAAGTTCTTCCAGGAAACCGTGCTCGAAGGCGGCCCCTGGCGTGAGGATCTCCGGGATCTTCCCGAAGTCCAGATTCCGGAACGGAACCTCGCCGGCGACCCGCAGGCCATCGCGTTCAGCAACTACCGCCCGCGCGACGCCCGCGTCAAGGTGCTCGCCATCGCGCGCCAGACCGAGGAACCGCCCTATCCGCCCCTTCCCGCCCACATCTACGGCGAGGAATATCCCCTCGTCCGCTTCTTCACCGTCTATGCCAACGCCCCCGCCGTGGAGGATCTGCCCGCCGAAACCCGCGAATTCCTGAACTATCTGCTCAGCTACGAAGGCCAGACCGAAGTCGCCAAGACCGGCAGCCTCCCCCTCGACCGGACGATGCTCCTGCGCGCCCGCAAGCGCCTCGGCCTGTGAGCGCCGGCCCCGCCTACCAGCGGTTCCAGCGCGGGGTGGCGAAACCGGCCGGCGCGTCGAGCTGGAGCAGCGCCGGATCGATCTCGTCGATGAACCGCGAGGGCATGCACATCATCACCCCGCCCTCCCGCGCCTTGCGCAGGCGCGGCACGCACAGCCACAGATAGTCCTTCGCCCGCGTCACGGCGACGTAGAACAGCCGCCGCTCTTCCGCCTCGTCCGCGGCTTCTTCCAGCGAGCGCTGGGCGGGAAACATCCCGTCCACCAGCCACAGCACGAACACGGCCTTCCATTCCAGCCCCTTGGCCTGGTGCACCGTCGTCAGCCGGATCGAATCCGTGGGCTGCCCCTTGTTCTTGTCCTGCTCCGCGTCCATGTTGGTCAGCAACGCCATCTCGCTCAGGAAATCCGCCGTGCTCTTGTATTTCGCCGAGAAGGCCATCAACTCGTCGATGTCCTCCAGCCGCGATTTCGCGTTCTCGAAGGTGTCTTCGGCGAAATCGTCATAGAACGCCTCCACGAACCGGTACACGAGCTCGTCGGGACGGGCGAGCACCCGGCCGTCCTCTTCGCCGGCGGGAAAAATCTTCTCGGCGATCGCCTGCCAGATCGGCTGGGCTTCCTTGGGCAGCAGCGCGGCCAGCTTGGCGCGCTTTTCCGGGTCGCGCAGGTTCAGGTGCGCGCCCAGCGCCGTCCAAAGGGCCTGCGCCTTCTTGGGGCCGACCTTGGGGAACAACTCCATCAGCCGCGTGAAGGCGAGGCTGTCGGCGGGGTTCGCGGCGAGGCGCGGCAAGGTGCAGACGTCCTTGACGTGCGCCTGCTCGAAGAAGCGCACGCCGCTCATCAGCACATAGCCCATGCGCGCGCGCGCCAGCTCCATCTGCAGCTCCATCGCGTGGAAGTGCGACCGGTACAGCACCGCGATCTGGCTCGCCGCCACCTCGCCCGAATCCAGCAGGCGCTGGACTTTCTCCACCACGTAGCGCGCCTGGTGGCCGCCATCGGAAAGCTTCGCGAGCACGGGTTTCACATCGGCGGCGCGGGTGGCGCGCAGGACCTTCTGGTATTGCTCGGGATTGCCCGCGATGACCGCGTTGGCCACCTCCAAAATGCCCGGCGTGCTCCGATAGTTCTCTTCCAGCTTGAAGATCTGCGCCCCGGGATAGCGCCGCTGGAACGACAGGATGTTCTTCACCTCCGCCCCGCGCCACGAATAGATGCTCTGGAAATCGTCGCCCACCGCCAGCAGGTTCCGGTGCTGGCCCGCGATCAGGTCCACGAAGTCGCTCTGCAGCTTGTTCGTGTCCTGGTACTCGTCCACCAGCACGTGCCGCATGCGCTCCTGGTACAGGGCCGCCACCTCCTCGTGCTCCTGCAGCAGCTTCAGGCCGTTCACCAGCAGGTCGTCGAAATCCATCGCGTTCAGGCCGCGCTTCCGCTGCCCGTAGAGCTGCTGGACCTTCAGCACCCCGGCGATGTCCACCTCGTGCTCCCCGAAGTGCTCGCGCACGGTTTCTTCGATGTCCGCGCCGCGGTTCGCCGCCAGCCCGAACACGCTGCCGAGCACCTGCGCCTTTGGGAACTTCTTGTCCTTGAGGCCCAGTTCCACGATGCAGGCCTTGAGCAGCCGCGCGGAGTCGTCTTCGTCCAAGATCGTGTAGTCCGGCCCGTACCCCAGCCGCGCCGCATGCCGCCGCAGCATCCGGTTGGCCGAGTGGTGGAACGTCCCCCCCCACAGCCCGCCCACGTCGCCGCCGATCAGATGCGCCGCCCGCTCCAGCATCTCGCGCGCCGCCCGGTTCGTGAAGGTCAGCAGCAAAATATGCCGCGGGTCCACCCCGCGCTCCAGCACCAGCCACGCCACCCGGTGCGTCAGCGTGCGCGTCTTGCCCGTCCCCGCCGCCGCGATGACCAGCACCGGCCCGTCGGGCGCCGTCACGGCGCGCAACTGGGCCTCGTTCAGATGCTGGGCGGGATCGAAGGCCATGGCGTCCGCTAGACCGCCTGCCCGGCCGGCGCCGCCGCCACCATGTCCGCCAGCGTCAGGTCGCCAAACCCCTGCCGCAACCCCGCCTCGACCTTCGCCAGCGTCTCCGTCAGCGGCGCATCCATCGTCAACGTGCCTTCCAGCTCCTCATGCCCGCCGCCGTCCCGGATGAGCCCCGCCACCAGATCGTCCAACCGGATCGAGTCCGGCGCGCGCATCAGCACGTAGCCCGCATCCCGACTGGCGACCTGCGTCAGATAGCCCTCGCCCACCAGCGTGGCCACCACCGCGTTGATCAACCGGATCGGCGCCTTGTGGCTGCGCGCGAAGTCCGCCGTGTCGAACACCCCCTTGCCCGTCGCCATCGCCTGCCCCGCCCGCCGCAGCACCATCAGCGCCACCAAAATCCGCAGCCGCATGCTCGCGGAATCCGCCGCGCCTTCCATCTGGTACGTGTCCGAATTCTGCAGCGCAAACGTGAATTCCGCCCCCAGCAGCAGGATCACCCACGTCACATACATCCAGAACAGGAACACCGGCACCGCCGCGAACGCCCCGTAGATGCGCCCATAGTTCACCACGCCCACCTGCATCACCGTGAACATCCGCATCCACGCCAGGAACACCAGCGTCGTCAGCAGGCTGCTGATGAAGGCCGGCCGCAACTGCACCCGCGTGTTGGGCACGAACACGTACAAAAAGCCGATCGCCAGCCACATGATCGCGAACGCCGCCAGATCCTGCGCCCACACGTTCGCGTCGATCCCCATGATCTTCTGGCTGAACGCGATCTTCGCCTTCAAGCCGCCCGCCACGCCGATCAGCAGCGGCACCAGCACCAGCACGCTCGTGTAGTTCGTGATCTGCCGCAGCAGGCTCCGGTTCTTGTCCACGCCCCACACCCGGTTGAAGCTCTTCTCCACGTTCGCCAGCAGCAGCACCGCCGTGAACACGAAGAACACCAGCCCGATCCACCCCAGCGCGGAGAAGTTCGTCGTGTTCACGATGTTCAGCACCCCCAGCACGAACTCCTGCCACTGCGACGGCATCTCCAGGAACCACGTCATCTGCTCCACCGAGGCCATCTCGTTCGCCCCCATCCCGAAGCCCTTGATCAGCGCGAAGCCCACCGCCAGGATCGGCACCAGCGAGGTCAGCGTCACGAAGGTCAGCGACGACGCGTGGATCGTCAGGTCGTCGTCCGCATAGCCCCGGAACAGCAGATGCCCCACGCGGATGATCCGCGCCGGCAGGCTCCCGCCCCCTTCGTCGCCCGGCAGCGTGCCCACCGCCCGCTTCGCGAAGTCCTGGATCTTCCCCAGCCGCTCCATCAATGTCATGGCTCTTGCCCTTCCTGTGTCCCCGCCTCGTCCCGCATCGCCCCCTGCGCCAGCTCGCGCACCAGATCATACCCCAGCGCCAGCAGCACCGGCCCCAGGAACAGCCCGATGAACCCGAACGCGATCATCCCCCCCGCCACCCCGATCACCATGATCGCGAACGGCACGCCTTCTTCCTGCGCCGCCGCGCGGACCCGCGCGGCCGGCGTCGCCTCCGGCGCCCACCGCCGCACCGCCGTCGCCACAAACGGCGACAGCGCCATCAGCCCCAGCGCGAACAAAAACAGCCACACCCCGTCGATCAGCCCGCCCGTCGCGAACAACCAGATCGCCCCGCCCAGAAACGCCACCACCCCCGCCGACGCGAACGGCGTCAGCCCCACCGCCAGCGCCACCATCGCCCCGATCCACCACGGCAGCACCGCGAAAGCGAATCC
>SABN01000161.1 GCA_009928955.1 Opitutia bacterium
GCGCAAGACAGCCTTGGTTATTGTTATTTCAATGGGAGCGGAGTTGAACAGGACTATGGCGAGGCGGTGAGGTGGTACCGGAAAGCCGCCGAGCAGGGAAACGCAAACGCGCAAAACAACCTTGGTGTTTGTTATGAAAACGGCGACGGGGTTGAGCAGAACTACGGCGAGACGGTGAGGTGGTACCGGAAAGCCGCCGAGCAGGGAAGCGCAGATGCGCAAGACAACCTTGGTGGGTGTTATTTCAAAGGGTACGGGGTGGAGCAGGACGATGTCGAGGCGCTGAAGTGGTGGCGGAAAGCCGCCGAGCAGGGAAACGTAAATGCGCAATGTCTCCTTGGTAATTATTATCGCGACTGTGTCGGGTTTGAACAGGGCTACGCAGAGGCGGTGAAGTGGTGGCGGAAAGCCGCCGAGCAGGGAGAAGCATATGCGCAAAGGCTTCTTGGTGGTTCTTATTACATTGGGAGCGGAGTTGAACAGGATTACGTCGAGGCACTGAGGTGGTGTCGGAAAGCCGCTGAGCAGGGGGACGAAATTGCGCAATGCAACCTTGGTGATTATTATCACAACGGTGATGGGGTTGAGCAGGATTACGGTGAGGCGGTGAAGTGGTACCGCAAGGCTGCTGAGCAAGGTTCGTATTTTGCACAATCCCAACTTGGGCAAATGTACTATCACGGGCGTGGGGTGGAACAAGATTTCAAAGAGGCCGTGAAGTGGTTCAGTGAGGTTGCCGAGAAGAACGAATCCTTTTCGGATGGTCGGTTCAATCTTGGCTTGTGTTATTTCAACGGCCATGGGGTTGAACAGGACTATGGCGAGGCGGTGAAGTGGTTTCGGAAGGCGGCCGATAAGGGAAATATTGAGGCGCAATTCAATCTCGGTTCTTGTTATTTTAACGGACAGGGGGTTGCGCGAAACAGAACCAAGGCAATGTATTGGTGGCAAAAAGCCGGGGCATCGGGTCATGCCGGCGCATTGGAGCGAATCAAGGCGGCAGAGGAAGATCTGGTGCTTTCAATGCCTAACCGTGGCGATGAAATGGTGCTTGATCTTGGCGAAGGAATTCATCTTGAGATGGTGTGGATCCAGCCGGGCAAGTTTATGATGGGTAGCCCCGAGTACGAGGCGGATCGTGAAAACATAGAAATATTGCACGAGGTGACATTGTCTTGTGGATTTTGGATGGGAAAGTACGAAGTTACGCAATCACAGTGGGAATCGGTAATGAACGAGAATCCATCTCAGTATCAGACCGGGTTTTTAGTTCAAAGCGGCGGGTTATTTCACCGCGAGAAAAGGCTCGCGGAGGAAACTAAACTTTATCCGGTCGAGAATGTCTCCTGGCACGACTGCCAAGCATTTATTCAAGAGCTAAATATTCGCGTGCCTGGCGGCGGGTTCCGTCTGCCGACAGAGGCGGAGTGGGAGTACGCCTGCCGGGCGGGGACGACCACATCGTTCCATTTCGGAAATGATCTTGTCGGGACGATGGCTAATTTTGATGGAAGTAGACCGTACGGTAAAAACCGCGTTAGCGAAAGCCGTCGAATGACAATGCCGGTCGGTTCATTTCAGCCTAATGCTTGGGGACTGTATGATATGCACGGAAACGTCTGTGAATGGTGTCAAGATTTTGATGGTATATATACAACAAACAGTGTGCTAGATCCGGCTGGCCCCGATTCAGCTTCAAACCGTGTTGTCCGGGGTGGTGGTTGGCCAAACGGGGGGTGTTGCTGTAGGTCGGCACGCCGGAGCAGAAATGACCCGTGCAGTTGTTTCGATTTCATTGGATTGCGCTTGGTAAGAGATCCTTAATAGTGTGTGAGCGAATGTGCGCTGGGGGGGCGAGCGCTTGCCCGGCGTCTTGTCCGCCGTAGCCTACACGGCGAAGGCGGAAGCCTTGGCGTAGGCGGGTCCCCGCGAGCCGTGTGATGGCGGCGCGGCAGGAGAGAGGATAGGCTGATGGACAGATCGATGGGCAGCATGAAGACAGTCGGCAGCGGCAGCCGGCAGGCGGCAGGGGTCGCCGAAGACCTCAGCATGGGCGGCGCGCCTACGCTGCGCGGCGGGTCTCCGGGGCGGCGCTTCCGCGCGGGCGAGGTGATCCTCGGGCGCTACCGCGTCACCGGCGAGCTGGGCCAGGGCGGCATGGGCGTGGTCTACCGCTGCTTCGACGAGACGGCGGGCATCGAGATCGCGCTCAAGGCCCTGCCGCCGGAGGTGGGCCACAACTCGGGCGAGATGGACGAGGTGCGCGAGAACTTCCGCCTGGTCGAGCGGCTGCACCACCCGAACATCGCGGGCGTCAAGACGCTGGAGAAAGATCCCGCCAGCGGCGACTGCTATCTGATCATGGAGTGCGTGGACGGCCTCGACCTGCGGCAGTGGGCGCGCAAGCGCCGGGGCGAGGGGCGCCCGCTGACGCCGGACGAGATCGGGATCGTGGCGCACCGGATCGCGGCGGCGCTGGACTACGCGCACGAGCAGCGGGTGATTCACCGCGACATCAAGCCCGCCAACGTGCGGGTCAACTTCGAGGGCGACGTCAAGGTGCTGGACTTCGGGCTGGCGGCGCAGCTCCACACCTCGATGAGCCGGGTGAGCCAGGCGTACCGGGGCACGAGCGGCACGGGGCCGTACATGGCGCCGGAGCAGTGGCGCGGTCAGCGTCAGGACGCGCGCGCGGACCAGTACGCGCTGGCGGCGACGGTGTACGAGCTGTTCGCGGGCGCGCCGCCTTTCGAGAGCCACGACATCGGCGTGCTGCGCGCGGCCGTGCTGAGCGAACCGCCGCCGTTGCTGGAGAACGTGCCGCCGCACGTCAACGCCGCGCTGCTGCGGGGACTTGCGAAAGAGCCGGGGGAGAGGTTCGCGACGTGCGGGGAGTTGGTGAAGGCGCTTGGGAACGCGAATATCAAACCACAGAGCGCACAGAGACACGGAGGGAAAAAGGTGGCGCTCATGCTGGCGGCGGCGGCGGCGGTCGTCGCGATGGGGTATGGGGCCTATAGGACGTATGGGACTTATAGCGCCCGGCGGGCTGAAGAGCGCATGGCGGCGGAGCAGGCCGAGGCCGACCGGCTGGCGGCGGAGCAAAGGGCGCGGGAGGAGAAGGAGCTGCAGGAGAAGATCGCCGCCGCGCTGGCGGCGGCGCGCGCCGCCAAAGCGGCTGGACAGTGGCAAACCTGCATCGAGCGGGCGGACGAGGCGCTGGCGCTGGAGAGTGGGGGGCGAGCGTCCCCGCGAGCCGCGGTGACGGACGAGGCTGCCGCGCTGAAGCGGGAGGCCGAGGGCAACCTCGTGCCGACGCTGACGGTGGAGGTCGAGGCGGGCGGAAGGGCGGTGGCGGCGGAGATCTCGGACGGGACGCGGACGTACCGCGCGCCGCACACGTTCACGCTCAGGGCGGACGGGCGGTACAGTCTTGTGGTTTCGATGGAATCGAGTCAATCGAATCAATCGATTCAGTCGACGCGCTACAAGCCCGCGACGCTGGAGGTGACGGCGGACTGGCGCGGGCCGCGGACAAGGAAGGTGGCGCTGGAGGAGATGCGCGGGCCGACGGAGGGACAGCCGTGGACCTCGCCCGCGACCGGCATGGCGTTCGTGTGGGTGCCTGCGCTGAAGGTGTGGGCGGGGAAACACGAGGCGACGAACGGCGAGTACCGCAAAAAAGAGCCGGGCCATGACAGCCGCGAGTACGGGGGCCACAGCCTGAACGGCGACCGGCAGCCGGTGGTATACGTCAACTTCGACGACGCCAAGGCGTATGCGGCGTGGCTGACCGATCAGGAGAAGGCGCAACTGGGCGGGCTGCGCTACCGGGTGATCTCGGAGAAGGAGTGGGAGACCGTGGCGCAGTGCGGGGACGGTCGGGAGTACCCGTGGGGCAACGCGATGCCGCCGAAGTACGGGAACTACTGCGGGCAAGAGACGAAAGGCATTATTGCGGGTAGCATCATGATCGATAACTGGCGGGATGATTACGCTGTGGCATGCCCGGTGGAGAAGAGCGGTGCGAACGAGTGGGGGCTGTACGGGATCGGCGGCAACGTGTGGGAGGGCTGCGCGTCGGACAATTCCGGCGGGTCTTTCGGGGCGTGGCGCGGGGCGTCGTGGAACGGCCGCGATCCCGGCGCTCTGCGCGTCGCGGACCGCATCGTCCTCGGCGGTTCGGATCGCGACGACCGCAGCGGCTTTCGCCTCGCGTTGTCGCGCTGAGGGCAAATCACACTATGGACTTTTACCATCTGGCCCTTTGCCCCGCGCGAGCCGCGCATGCGGCGAGTGCGGGGGCGTTCGGGGGTTCGGGGGCGGAGCCCCCGACGACAGGGAGAGCGCCTGATGAAAGCTGACCGGGAGCGGCCGCCGCTGTACACGGTGTGGGAGGAGTTCTGCGAGCCGCAGGAGCAGGCGTGGTGCGAGGCCCCTCCTTCGCGAAGGATACGGCCGGCAAGCGCTCGTCACCCAGGCCGGCGGATGAGACGGGCGCTGGCGGTTTGCGGGACAGGCAGAAGGCGGTTGAGAACGGCCAGGTACGGGCGGACGTCTCGGACGCCCGAAAGCGAGCGGCGGTCGTCAGGCACGGTGTCGGCGGTCCGGGACGTCCCGCCGTACTGGCGGGGACCTGCGGCTCGCGGGGACGCTCGCCCTCCAGGCGGGCGGGCCAAGGGACTGGCCCGCCCCTACCGGGAGGCCGCAACGCGTCGGCCGCCGCACGGGCTGGGACCGGGTACGTCAGACGGCGGAGTTATACGGTTCCGAATTTGAACTTTCAATCGGTATAGCGGTTGGGGTATACTGTGCGCCACTATGAAACGTGCGGGGCAAGGG
>SABN01000162.1 GCA_009928955.1 Opitutia bacterium
GCAACAGCCAGAACCACAATCTGGTGCTCTACCAAGTTGAGCTATATCCACCAGCCGAATCGTCCGCGTGTTCTACCCCATCCCGCCGGAAATTGCAACTCCCCCTCCCCGCCGGCGCGGCCTGCGGGCTCCCCGCGCCGGCCCCCCCGCCCCTTTCCGCGCGCCGCGGCCGCCCCCCCATCCGGCGCGCGAAACCTCTCCGGCCCGGATCAGACCCCGCAACCCGCCTGCTTCACTCTTTCTTTTCCGGCACCGCATCGACGAAAACCACATCTCGCTCCGTCGAAGCGCTCCCCAATTGCACTCTGTAGCTGGGCTCGAATCGAAAATCGGGATTTTGAATGTTATTCAGTTTCACCCGCTGCCCCTGCTCCAAAGGAAACCCGGGCCACTCCGTTGTCAGGGAGATGACATGGACGAGATAACCGGATGCGTTTTCAAACCGCAGCACATCCGGATCGTAATCATCCTCGAAGCAACCGGTCAACCCCAGCAGCAAGACCGCCGTCAAAACACCGCAGAACAAACTTTTCATCGCCGCCACCTCGTATGGGTTCTTCCTCATGCCACGACTTCCGAAAATCCTCAGGGCCGATCTGACAATACCATATTCCGCTTTCCAAGGCCCGTCAAGCCAACGCGCAAGGCCCCCCCCGCCCGCCGGGTGGCGCAGTTCATCGCGAGGCGTCCTCCCCGCCCCGATCCATCGCGTCCAGCAGTTCGCGATAGTCCGCCGCCGCCGCCCGCGGCTTCCGCGCCGCCCCCCAGTCCGACGCGTCGAGATCCATCAGGAACCGCCGGCCGCCGGCGTCGAGCAACTCCACGTGCAGCCCCGTGATCCGCGGGCCGTTCACCACCTTCACCTCCGCCGCGCGACAATCCAGATGCGAAACCCGCCCGCCGTTCGGCAGCGCCATGGCGACCCAGATCAGCTCCAGGTTGGAGACCGAGGCCAGCAGATTTCCCGCCGCATCCTGCCAGCGCGCCGAAGCCCAGCGGATTTCGACGGGACCGCCCATCTTTTCCGGGAAATCCCCGCCGGCCGCCGGGGAATCCGCGTCCGGAGGCGCCATCGCCCCCGCGGCATCCGGCAGGCTGGCGCCAGCGGAATCCAGAACCATCCGCGAGACCCGCCCCAGGAACGCGGGCTGGACGACGCCTTCTTCATCCGGCGCAAAAGTCACCGCCAATCCGTCCACCCGCACGGATTCCAGCATCGACACGCCTTGGGGCCGGAACAGGCGCCAGCGGATGCGCACGGTCCGCGCCTCGAGGCCGGCGTCCTTCGATACGCTGATCACGTCGCGGATCCGCAGATTCAGCGATTCCGTGGCGCGGATGCGCCCCGCGCGCATCTCCATTCCGGTCAACCGCGACAACTCCGCCTCCACGCGCGCGCGGAAGAAACCCGTGCGCACGAACAGCTGCAGCGCGCCATAGACCAGCAGCAGGAGCAACGCCAGCTTCCACAGCAGGGCCCATATGGCGCGGCATCCGGACGCAGGGCGCGCGTTCGCGCCGGCATCGCCGACTTCCGGTTTTTCCCTCAGACCCATGCCGTCACCTCGCCAATTCCGCCGCGCGATCCCGCGCGGCTTTCATTCCCGCCGCCACCGCCGCCGAAAATCCGCCGGCCTCCATCGCCGCCAGCCCCGCCAGCGTCGTGCCGCCCTTCGAACTCACGCGCCGGCGCAGCTCCGCCGGATCCTCGCCCGTCTGCGCCGCCAGCTCCGCCGCGCCCCGCACCGTCTCGATGGCCATCTTCCGCGCCAAGGCCGGCGCGATCCCCATCGCGATCCCCGTCGCCTCCAGCGCCTCCATGAACGCGAACGCGTAGCCCGGCCCGCTGCCGCTCAGCGCCGTCACCTCGTTCATCTGGCTTTCCGGCAGCCGCACCACCACGCCCGCCGCCGCGAACAGCGCCTCCACCAGATCCAGATCCGCCGCCGTCGCCCGCGCGCCGCCGCAGATCGCCGACACGCTCCGCCGCACCCGCGCCGGCAGGTTCGGCATCACCCGCGCCACCCGCGCCGGCGTCAGCGCCTCCAAGGCCGCCGTCGGCAGTCCCGCGCAGATCGACACCAGCAACTGCTCCTTCGAACACTCAGGCTTCACGCCCGCCAGCGCCGCCGCCACCTGCTGCGGCTTCACCGCCAGCACCACCACGTCCGCCCCGCGCACCGCCGCCGCGTTGTCCGCCGTCGTCTCGATGCCATAGCGGTTGGCCAGATGTTCCCGGCGTTCCGCCGCCACATCGGAAACCACCAGCCGCTCCGGCGACGCGACCTCGCCCGCCAGCATCCCGGCGAGGATCGCCTCCGCCATGTTGCCGCCGCCCAAAAACGCGATTTTTTCGCTTCTCATGCCTCGCCCGCTCCTTCCGCGGGATGCTCCCGCGCGCCGAAAATTCCCGTGCCCACGCGCACGAACGTCGCGCCTTCCTCGATCGCGACGTCCAGATCGTGCGTCATGCCCATCGACAGCTCCGGCAGCTCCAAGCCCAGCTCCGCCGCCCATCGGTCGCGCAGCTCGCGCAACTTCCTGAAAAACGGCCGCGCCTTCTCCGGATCCTCCGCCAGCGGCGGAATCGCCATCAGCCCGCACACTTGCACATTCCGCAGGCGGTTGCCAAGCGCCAGCACCGCCGCCGCCTCGCCGGGCGCCAGCCCCGACTTCGACCGCTCGCCCGACACGTTCACCTGCACCAGCGCCTGCAGCGTCCGCCCCGCCTCGCCCGCCTGCCGGTCCAGCGCCTCCAGCAGCTTCGCCGAATCCACCGAATGCACCCAGTCGAACAACCGCGCCGCCGCCGCCGCCTTGTTGCTCTGCAGATGCCCGATCAGATGCCACTCCAGCCGCCCCGGACATTCCGGAATCTTCGCCGCCGCCTCCTGCACCCGGTTCTCCCCGAACCGCCGCTGCCCCGCCGCCGCCGCCGCGCGCACCGCCGCCGGCCCGTAGGTCTTCGACACCGCCAGCAGGCGCACCGCGTCAACCGGCCGGCCCGCCCGCGCGCCCGCCGCCGCGATCCGCGCCCGCACCGCCTCCAGGTTTTCCGCTATGCTGTCCATTTCGTCCATCCTACCCGCCGCCGGCCGCCCGGCGCAACACCGCCGCCACATAGGTCAGCGCTTCGCCCGACAGCCCCATCGCCCCGAACTTCAGCTCCTTCCCCTCGCTCCGCAGCACGATCTCCGGCTGCGGCACGTTGTTCACCCGGCATCCCGACTTTTCAATCGTCACGGTCGTGCCGGGCCCGCACGCCAGTTCGCGGATCCGCCGCCATCCCAGCAGATGCGTCCCCACCGCCACCTTTCCCTTCGTCAGCGTCACCGTCGTCTTTCCCATCAGCACGTTCAGGATGACCGTCACCAGCACGATCGTCCCGATCAGGAACGGCAGCCCGAACAGCCCCAGCTTCCACTCGAACTGCCCCGTCGCCAGCGGAACGATGTAGATCCCCCCCATTGAAATCCCCGACCAGAACGCCGTGAACGGCACCAGGAACAGCAAGATCGTCCGCTTCGGCCGGCTCGTGATCGTCAGCGCATCGTCGAACCCCCGCTCCAGCTTCACCCGCTTCGGCGGCCGCGCCATCTCTTCGTCGGTCATCCGCGGAATCGCCGACGCCGACAGAAACGTCCCCGCGTAGCCGCACGCCCGGCACAGCGCCATGTCCTGCGCCATGTTCACATCCTCCAGCGGCAGCGGCTTCGCGCAATTCGGACACGGGAACGGCTTCAGCGACAGCATCTTCTCCATCAGATTCATCGTTGGCTCTTTCCCGGCGCGTCCGGCGCGCCCCGGCGCACCGCGATCAGTTCCGCCAGGATCGACACCGCGATCTCCGCCGGCTCGATCCCCCCCAGGCCCTTCAGGCCGATCGGCCCGTGGATGCGCGCCACCGCCTCCGGCGCGAACCCCTCCGCCTGCAGCGCCTCGTAGCGCACCTCCCGCGTGGGCCGGCTCCCCAGCAGCCCGATGTAGCGGCACCGCGCCCGCAGCGCCGCCCGCAGCGCCGGCACGTCCAGCTTCTCGTCGTGCGCCACCACCGCCACGAAACTGTGCGCATCCAGCCCCGCCGCCGCCAGCCCCTCCTCCGGCCACGCATGCGCCACCCGCTCCGCCGCCGGGAACAGCTCCGCCCGCGCGAAATCCCGCCGCGGATCCACCAGCGCCACCCGGAAGCCCGTCCGCGCCGCCATCGCGCACAGCGCCACCGCGATCGGCGACGCCCCCACGATCAGCAACAACGGCTCCGGCGCGATCGACTCCGCAAACCAGTTTCCTTCCCGCCCCGCGATCTTCTTTGTCCCGCCCCGCGCCCACAGCTCTTCCAGCGCCTCCGCCAACTCCGCCTCCGGCGGCGCCTCCCCCTCGCGCACCAGCACCTGCTCGGCCGCGCCCCCCAGCCGCGTCAGCAGCAGCGCCCGCGCCTCCGGCTTCAGCGCGCACAGCCCCTTCCACGCCGCGCTCTCCGGATCATGCCGCCGGATCCACACATCGATCTCGCCCCCGCACGACAATCCCACCTCCAGCGCCGCCGCGAACGCCGCGCCGTAATGCACCATCCGCGCTTCCCCGCCCCCGCGCAACAGCCCCAGCAAATGCTCCCGCAGATCGCTCTCCACGCACCCCATCGACACCGCCCCCGCCATCTCCCCCTTCTCGTTCACCGCCAGCCGCGCCCCCGCCTGCCGCGGCGACGAATGCTGCACCCCGACCAACATCGCCTCCGCGCTCCTCAACCCCGCCGCATCCAACGCCCGCATACTGTCCAACAC
>SABN01000038.1 GCA_009928955.1 Opitutia bacterium
GCGTTGGGGGGTCATGGGGTCTCCGCGCTGGGATAGGGCGGGGGCTGGCCGAGGCGGCTGGCGAGCGCGTTCGCTTCGCGTTTCAGTTCGGCGACGCGGCCTTCGCGGCCGAGGGTGACGGTCTGCCAGCGGCGCAGTTCGTCGAGCTGTCGCGCCACCTGCAGTTCGGCTTCCTTGCGCTCGGTGATGTCGATGCCGATGCCGATCAGCGCGGGCCGGCCCTCGACGACCAGCCGCCGCCCGGTCATCAGGAGCCAGCGGAAGCCGGGCCCGCCGCGCAGCAGGACGCGGCCTTCGACCACCTCATCCGCGCCGTTCTTGAGCACGTTTTCGATCCGCGCCTGGATGAGGTCGCGGTCGCCGGGGTGGATGGTGGAGAGCGCGTTGGTTTGCCGCATGGTTTCATCGGGCTGGCCGACGATCTGCTCCTGCTGATATTTGCTCCAGCGCAGGTAGTTTCCGGCTTCGTCGAGCATGTAGAACGTGCCGGGGATGCTGTCGATGATGGTTTTGTTCAGCAGGCTTTCCTGCAGGATCTTCTCTTCCGTCCGCTTGCGCTCGGTGACGTCGAGGAGGATGCCGATCAAGCCGGCAACGGCGCCTCCGGCGTCGACGATCGAGGCCTTGTGGAAGATGACGTCGTGCCGGCCACCCTGGGCATCCTGCATGGGCGCCTCATAGACCTGCGTGCCGGGGTGTTGAAGCAATTCGAGATCCTTGGCGTGGTAGATCTTCGCCAGTTCGGGCGGGGAGATGTCGAAGACGTTCTTGCCGACGAGTTGTTCCTTGGTTTTGCCGAAGAGCGTCTCGAAGGCCTTGTTGACGCCGAGATAGCGGCCCTGCCGGTCCTTGTAATAAACGGGGGTCGGGAGGGTGTCCATGAGGAGGTTCTGGAAGCCCTCGCGTTCGCGCAGCGACTGTTCCGCCAGCTTCAGTTCGGTGATGTCGAGCAGGACGCCGTTCCACAGGATGCCACCCTGCGGGGTCCGCCGGGGATTGGCGGAGCCGCGCAGCCATTTGACCTGGTTTTGTGCGGGGAGGATGCGGAATTCGAGGTTCCACGGCTCCAGGTCTTCCGCCGCCTTGGCGAGGGAATGCTGGAACAAGGCGCGGTCGCCGACATGCATCTGGTCGAACAGCAGGCCGGTGAAGTCCAGGCCGGCGAGGGGGCGTTCGAAGAGGGCTTCGTACCCGGAGCTCATATAGGGAACTTCAAGCGAGCCGGTGCGGCCGGTCTGGAGCTGGTAGATGACGCCGGGGATGTTGGCCGCGACGTCCCGGAAGCGCTCCATGCTCGCGCGCAGCTTTTCCTCGGCCAGCTTGCGGTCGGTGATGTCGCGGATGAAGCCGCCCACGCCCGTGCGTCCGCCCGGGAGGGGCACCGGGAACTTGACGGTCTGATAGGTTTGCCTGCCCACCGTCTCTTCGGCGGTGACGCTTTTCCCTTCCAGGAGCGCCTTCTGGTCGCCGGCGTGGCACTGCGCAGCGGCCTCCGGGGGCATGAGTTCGAAGTCCGTTCGGCCGATCACGTCCGCTTCGGCCTTGCCGAGGAAGGCGCAGTTCGCGTGGTTGCTGATGAGGTAGCGGAACGTCTCGTCCTTCAGGAACACCAGGTCGGACGTGGTGTCGATGAACGTGCGGTAGCGCGTTTCGCTCCCTTTCAGCGCCTCCTCGATCCGCTTGCGGTCGGTGACATCGCGGACGATGAGGATCATGCGGACGGGCCGGCCGGCGGCATCCCGGATGAATTCGCCGTTCACTTCGATGTCGAAGGTGGAGCCATCCGCGCGGAGCCCGCGATATTCGCTCCGGTATCCGATGGGTCCGGAAGTGGCGCCTTGGTGCAATTGGGCGATGTCGGCGGCGGCGCGCTCCCGTTCCCCGGGATCGATGAATTCGAACGCCATGTGGCCGACCAGCTGGTCGGCCCGCTCGCAGCCGAACATCTTCAGGGCCGACGGGGAGACCATGAGGATCCGGCCTTCCAGATCGGTGATGGTGATGTCGTCGGGGGAGGCGTTGAGGATGGAGCGGTAGAGCGCCTCGCTGTCCTGCAGCGCGGCCTCGGCCTGCTTGTGGGCGGTGACGTCCTGGTTGACGATCACGGCGCCCTGGACCGCGCCGTTGTCGTCCAGCACCGGGGCGGTGGAATTGAGAATGATTTTTTTCCGGCCGTCGAAGGCATCGATCTCCAGCAATTCGTCGAGGGTGGTCGTCCCTTCGCGGATGGCGTGGGCGAGCGCCCAGTCGTCGGGGGCGATCTCTTCGCCGGAAGGCAGGCGCCGGGCCTTGAAAACGCCATACCGGGAGGGGTCCACGCGGGGTTCCGCGCCCCAGATCTCCACGCCGGCAGGATTTCCGCGCAGGAGCTTGCCGTTTTTGTCGGCCAACCACAAGCCGATGGGCAGGATATCGAAGATCTTTTGCAACCGGCTTTCGCTGTCCCGCAGCGCCTCTTCGGCCCGCTTGCGTTCGGTGACGTCCGTGTCGGCGCCGCGGTATCCGGCCAGATGGCCTTCCGGATCCAAGATGGGCACGCCGGTGGTTTCCAGGAAGACGACGTGGCCATCCTTGTGGAGGACCGGATTCACGCGCTTCAGGAAAGCCTCCTTGCGCGACGACCGTTTGGCGGCGGATTTCCGGACTTCCTCCCGCGCGGCGGGAGCGATCAGGTCGATGAAATTCTTCCGGCCGACGAGCTCCTCCGGCGCGTAGCCGAGGATTTGCGCCACGACGGGATTCGAATAGGTGTAGACGCCGGCGGCATCCATTTCCCAGATCCATTCCTCCGCGGTTTCGGCCACCTGCCGGAAGCGCTCTTCGCTTTCCCGCAGCGTTTCTTCGGCCTGCTTGCGGTCGGTGATGTCCTGGTCGATGCCGATGTATCCCGCCGGCCGGCCCTGCTCGTCCATGAAGAGCGAGATGAACGTGGAGGTCCAGAACGTCTCGCCGCCGCGGTTCTTCTGGCGGTGTTCCCCTTGCCAGGAGCCCTGGGCCAGGATCTCCTTCCGGAACGCTTCCTCGTCCGGGGGCTCGCTGGCGCCGGCGAAGTTCCGGTACGGCCGGCCCAGGACCTCTGCGGCCGGGTATCCATAGAGCTTTTCGGCGCCGCGGCCCCAGTAGAGGATGCGGCCTTCCAGGTCCGAGGCGACGACGGACTCCCGCACGCCGTCGAGCAGCTGGGCGTGCAGGCGGAGCCGTTCCTCGGTGCGCTTGCGGCCGGTGATGTCGGCGGCGAAATTGAGCGTGGCGGGCTGCCCTTGCCACAGGATGCGCGCGGCGTTGACCGCCACCCACCGCTCCGCGCCCTTGCGGGTCCGCACCCGGATTTCAAACAAGTTTCCGACCGGTTCGCCCGCGACGAGCCGGCGGTGATGGTCCCGGATCCCGGCCCGGTCTTCCGGCGCCACGAATTCCTCGGTGGACGTGCCGATCACGTCGGCCGCGTCCATGTCCGCCAGACGCGCAAACATGGCGTTGGCGAACACGATCTTGCCGTCCCGGACCACGTAGACGGCTTCCTGCGCGTTCTCCACCAGCAGCCGGTAGTGCTCCTCGCTTTCTTGAAGAGCCCGGTCCAACCGCTTGCGGTCGGTGATGTCTTGGAACGAGCCTTGGACTTGGACGATGCGTCCGGCGGTGTCGCGGACCGCCACGCCGGCGGCCCGCACCCAGCGGCGGCGGCCCGTGGCGGTGATGATTTCCATGTCTTCGTCGTAGGGGGTGCCGGTGGAGGCGCAATCCCGGAAGGCCCGCGCGATTTTTTCCCGCCATTCGGGGGCGTAGTAGGAAAGACCCTCTTCGACAGGCGGGGAGTAGCCGGCAGGACGGTCGTGGATGGCGGCGACTTCGTCGGACCAGATGACTCGGTTCTCGGGGAGTTGGACGCTCCAGCCGCCGAACGCGGCGGTTTTGCCGGCGAGTCGCAGAAGCGCATCGTTCTGGTCGAGCTTCAGTTCCGCCTGCTTTTGGTCGGCGAGGGCCCGGGTCAACTGGAGGTTGCGGTAGCCCAGCGCGGAGATTTGCCGGGCGAGCGCGGCGTAGAACGTCATGGCCCGGTCGACCTTTTCCCGGCTCCAGCGCGGGACGCGGTCGAGGGCGGCGAGATATTCCGGTTCGTCGAACCCGTAACGCCGGGCCTGGGCGCGGAAGATCTCCATGTCTGGAAGCTCGTCGTCGAAGAAGAACTGTCCCAGGAACAGATTGCCGACATGGCGTCCGCCGACGACGATGGGGGTGGCCATGTCCCAGAGGTTGTTCTGGCAGCGGTAGAGCTTGAATTCTCCGGGGGCGATGCCGGCGGAGAGGGCGACGTCGCTTGCCACGCAATGCTGGCAGGCTTCGGGGTGGACGCGGTGGAACTTCGTGCAGATGTCCTGCCAACCGGTGGCGACCAGCACCCGGCCTTGGAGGTCGACGATGGCCATCCCGATTTTTTCGAGGGCGAAGAAGGCGTCCATCAGGGACTGGATGGCCGGCGCGTCGAGGATGTCGGCCAGCTCCGTTTTGTCGATGGCAAACGGCGCCGGCGTCGTCTCGGCGCAGGGGGGAGGAGAGCCCCGTTCGGGAACAGATTTTTTCTTCATCGCCATGGGAGCGCCTCCCGGGTCGACCGGCGCGGACGCCGCGATGTCGCGCGCCGCCTTGTTACGGTTTCATTACTGCGCATCCCGGGGGGCGGGTCAATGAAAATAACCGGTTTCGGGCGTATTTTTGCGCGTGGCGGCCCGGCCGGCCGCCGCCGCCGGAGCGTCCCGGCCTAGTCGCTGGCGCCGAGGAGGTGGTAGAGGAGGTTGTTGGCGACGGCTTGGGGGAGGAGGAGGATGGAGCGGAAGAGGGGCTGTCCATCGGGGCCTTCGGTGAAGTCGGCCGCCTCGGTGTCGACGCGCAGCGTGCCTTCGCCCTTGAGGGTGCGGTGGGCGACGCGCACGTCGCCCTTGTCGGGGATGGCGCGGCCGGTGACGAAGTCCATGATCTTGGAGACGGGCGAGAAGGAGAGGGGGGAATTCTGCAGCGGGGCGGCGGGTTTCTCATCGACGAGCTGGACGGCGACGAGGCGGTCTTCGGCGTCGGTGATGAGGCGCAAGGTGGGATAGGGGGGCTGGCCGGGGCCGACGGCGCCGAGGCGTCCGGCGGTGAAGGTGTGCTGGAAGAACCCGCCGTAGGGGAAGGGGGCGCCTTCGACGGGGATGCGCGGTTCGGGCTGGACGGAGAGGACGCGGCAGGCGTCGGCGAAGGGCATGAGCCAGCGGAGCGGTCCGTGGATGTAGAGGCCGGCCTGCGCGCGGGTGTCGGGCGAGGGCTCGGCGACGGTGGAGAGGAGGAGGACGAATTCGGGGGTTTCGGGGCGGTCGATGGGGGCGGGCAGGGTGTCCCAGGCGTAGCCGAACTGCATGTGGCGGGGGGCGAAGGCATCGTCGGCGTCGGGGACGGGCGTGGGATGGGGCGCGAGGGCGGCGTGGCGCGTCTTGGGGGCGAGGGCGTGCTGGTTCTTCCGGGCCTCGCGCGTGAGGCGGGCGCGGCGGGCGTCGTTGACGAGCTGGTAGCATTGGTTGGCGTAGCGGGTGACGGGGACGGCGGCGGGCGCGTCGGGACGGATGGTCTCGAAGAGGAGCGCGGCGTATTGGGCGTCGGCGATGATCATGGCGAGCGCGGGATCCTGGGCATCCGGCGCTTGGAGGTGGGCCTGATAGGCGGTGAGGGCCTGGTTGAACAGGTTCGCGGCTTGGATGAAGCCGGGATGGTTCCATGCGCCCGGGGTGACCGTGCCCGTGCGGGCGGAGAGCGGAGTCGGTTCGGAGGCCGGCTCCTCCGGCGGCGCGGCGGGGGGCATTTCGGCGGGGGCCGGGGTGGCGGAGGCCGGATGTCCGGGCTCGCCGACGACGGGCGCGGGGGCCGGCGGGCCGGGCGAATAGGGCTGGCCTTGGAGCAGCGACTGGAACTGGGGGGTGTCCTTCACGAAATAATAGAGGGCGCCGAGCACGCCGCCGAAAAAGACCAGGAAGAGGAGGAAGCGCAGGAAGCCTCCGCCGCGGGAGGCGGCCGCGCGGGAGGCGGAGCCGCGTTTCTGCTTGCCGATGAAGGATTCCTGGGAGGCGGAGAGGGTGATGGCCTTCTTGGTGGCGGCCGAGAGATTGATGGTGTGGGCGCGCGCGTTGGGCCGGTGGCGCGGATTCAGCAGGATGGTGCTTTCGTCGTCGGCGGGATAGGGCGGGAGGGGCGACTTGCCGGCTTTGATCTGGTGGATGTCCTTGAGGACCTCGGTCCAGGCGTGCGGGCGCTTGGCGGGATCCTTGGCGGTCATCTTGGCGAGGAGCCAGCCATAGGAGACCGGCAGGCGGGGGAGGATGTCGCAGGGGTCGGGCAGATAGTCGGTCTGCTGGGCGTCGAGGATTTCGTCGAGCGAACGGCCTTCGAAGGGCGGGTTGCCGGTGAGCAGGTGGTAGAGGGTGAGGCCGAGGGAATAGATGTCGCTGCGGCAATCGGGCTCCAGGCCCTCGATCTGCTCCGGGGCGATGTAGGTGGGCGTGCCCTCGATGGACGCGGACGGCTCGCGCGTGGCCGCGGATCCGGCGATGCGCGCCAGGCCCAGGTCCGTCAGCTTCACCGCGCCGTCGCTGCCGAGCAGGATGTTGCCGGGCTTGATGTCGCAGTGGATCAGTGAACTTTCGCGCCAGACCGCGTCGAGGGCGCCGCCGAGGATCTCGGCGAGCTTGAGGGCCTGCCCGTGGGCCATGCGCTGGTTCTCGGCGAGCCAATCGGCGAGGTTGGTGCCGGCGACGTATTCCATGACGTAGAAGAGCGTGCCGGCGTGCTCGCCGAAATCGAGGATGCCCACGATGGCCGGATGCGAGAGGCGGGCGGCCGCGCGGGCTTCCTTCTGGAACTGCTCGCGCGCGGCGGGGTCTTCCAGCAGCTTGGGCGAGAGGATCTTGATGGCGACGACGCGGTCGAGCGAGAGCTGGCGGGCGAGCCAGACGGTGGAGGTGCCGCCGGCGCCGAGACGCTTCTGGATCTCGTAGCCGGGCAGGGCGGGCGGAACAGGGGAACGGTCCACAGTTTCCATAGGCGCCGATTTTGGACGAAACGCCCCCGAAAAGAAACTGCTAAATTGGAGTTCCCGGATTCCCCGCCGGGAGGGCGATGGGCCGCCGTGGATTCTGGAAACCCGGCGGCCGGGGCCGTCCGCCATTCGGAATGGATTGCACGGAAGCGGGATTTTTGTGAGGGTGGCGGGCGATGGAACGGACGAAGCAACAGGTCGAGACGCGGTCGGCGGCGGAGACGCAGGCGCTGGCGGCGGCGCTGGCGGCGGAGATGCCGCCGGGGACGGTGCTGTGCCTGCACGGCGACCTGGGCGCGGGCAAGACCTGCTTCGTGCAGGGGCTGGCGAAGGCGCTGGGCGTGCGGCGTCCGGTGGGGAGCCCGACGTTCACGCTCATCAACGAGTACCGCGGGACGAAGCCGCTGGCGCACATCGACCTCTACCGCATCCGGGGCGCGGGCGACGCGTTCGGGCTGGGGCTGGAGGACTATTTGTTCCACCATGGCGGCATCGTGGCCATCGAATGGGCCGAGCGCGTGGCGGAACTGCTGCCGGAGGGGTGCTGGCACGTGCGGATGGAGCCCGGCGCCGAGGGCGAGGAGTCGCGCCGCGTGACCGTGGAGCGTCCGGCGAGGGAATTCCTTTCGGATTGAGGATCTCGCGCCCGCCCCGCCAGCGGTCCGCGGGCGACCCGCCCCGATGCGGGGAAGCCCGCCCCGGACCTCCGGATGAATTTTCCACACCGGGGAAAACTTTTTTCCATCGCGTGGAAAACGACCACTATCACTTATAATTATATGTGATAGTGACGGATTGGCAGGGGGAGACGCGCGCAAGCGCGAGGGGGGGCGGCGGCCGGTTTGATTTTCCGCTTGCGGTTCCCGATATACACGCATATATATATCGGCATGAACCTGCATGTGAAGGTGGCGTTGGCGAGCGAAGCGGACGAGGAATTCTGCGGTTACGGGCTGTTGCAGCTGCTGGAGGGGATCGGGCGGCACGGGTCGATCCAGCAGGCGGCGCGGGACATGGATCTGTCCTATGTGAAGGCGCTGAAGATCCTTAACCGGCTGGAACGGGAACTGGGGGAGACCCTGCTGGTGCGCCACAAGGGCGGGGCGGCGCGGGGAAGCACGGAGCTGACGCCGTTCGCGCGCGGGTTCATCCGTGATTTCGCGGCCCTGCGCCGGCAGGTGCGGAAGGCGGCGGATGCGGCGTTCAAAGGATTTCAAAAACAATACGAAGGGACGAAGGCAAAATGAAGATGGAATATCCAATATCCAATATCCAATTTCCAATCATCAAGTTCCTGGTGGTGGCCTGGGGCGTTTCGCTGGGTCTGCCGGTTTGGGCCCAGGAGCCGGCCTCGCCGGTGTTCGCGCTGGGCGAGGTGCTGGTGGTGGGGGCGGAGGACGCGACGGGCGGGGGCACGGCGGCGACCGTGACGGGCGCGCAGGCCGGGCAGCGGGGGCTGCGGAACGTGGCGGACGCCGCGGCGCTGGCGCCGGGCGTGACGCTGGCGCGCGTGGGCGGGCGCAACGAGGCGATGGCGTTCGTGCGCGGATACGATACGCGGCAGGTGCCGCTGTTCATCGATGGCATCCCGGTCTACGTGCCGTACGACGGCAACGTGGACATGGGGCGGTTCGACACGTTCGACATGGCGGAGCTGTCCATCTCCAAGGGCTACAGCCCGGCGATCCTCGGCCCGAACGCGCTGGGCGGGGCGATCAACGTGGTGAGCCTGCGGCCGACGCAGCCGGAGGAGTTCACGGCGCGGGCGGGCGCGACCACCGGGGAGGGCTATGCCGGGGCGTTCCGCGCGGGAATGCTGCGGCCGGCGGGCTATGCGCAGGCGGGGATCTCCTATCGCGAGCGCGACCACTTCCGGGTGGCGGACGATTTCGAGCCGACGAAGACGGAGGATGGCGGGCGGCGCGAGAATTCCGACAGCCGGGACTTGCAGCTCAGCGCGAAGCTGGCGTGGACGCCGGGCGAGGATCCGGGCGACGAGTTCGCCGTGGGCTTCGTGCGGCAGGACAGCGAGAAGGGCGTGCCGCCCTATGCGGGAACGGACACCAACACGGTGCCGCGCTACTGGCGCTACACGGAATGGATCAAGAACAGCGTCTATGCCGTCGGCAACAAATCCCTGGGCCAGACGGGCTATGTGAAGCCGCGGATCTACTACGACACCTACGAGAACACGCTGGAATCCTATGACGACGCGACCTGCTCGACGCAGACGAAGCGGTCGTCGTTCACGAGCATCTACGACGACTACGCGTTCGGCGGGTCGGTGGAGGCCGGGATGTTGGCGGGCGAGCGGCACGATCTGCGCGGGGCCGTGCACTACAAGCAGGACGTGCACCGCGGGCACAACGTGGGCAGCCCGGTCGAGACGTTCAAGGACGAGACGTGGGCGGTCGGCGGGGAGGACCGGATCTCGCTGACGGAAAAGCTGGCGCTGGCGGCCGGGGCCTCCTTCGAGGCGCGCAACAGCCTCGAGGCGGCCGATCCGATCAGCGGCGAGGCCTTCGCGGACAACGACAACACGGCGGTCAATCCGCAGGCGGGCCTGTTCTATGCGGTGACGGACGGCGTGTTCCGCGCGACGGTCGCGCACAAGTCGCGCTTCCCGACGCTGAAGGACCGCTATTCCTACCGGCTGGGCACGGCGCTGCCGAATCCGGAGCTGGATCCCGAGGTCGCGCTGCACTTCGAAGCGGGCTACGAAGGGCGGCTGGCGGAGAACTTGCGCGGGCGGCTCAGCGGATTCTACAGCCGGCTGGACGACACGATCCAGCAGGTGGATCGGGTGGCGCAGGACGAGGAGGGGGCGTGGCTGTACCAGCTCCAGAACGTGGGCGAATCGGAGAGCGGCGGCCTGGAGGCGGGGCTGGCGTGGACGGTGCTGCCGGAGCTGACGGCGGGCGCGGACTACCTGTACCTGCATCGCAAAAATCTCACGAATCCGGAAATCAAGCTGACGGACGTGCCGGAGCACAGCGTGAAGATTTACGTGGAGTGGCAGGCGCTGTCGCGCCTGACGCTGGTGCCGAACGTGGAATTCAACTCCTCGCGCTACTCTTCGTCGTATGGCGCGAAAGTGGACGGATTCTGGCTGTGCAACCTCGATGCCCAGGTGGCGCTGCCGCGCGGGCTCGAGCTGGCCGCCGGCATCCGGAATCTCTTTGACGAGAACTATGAACTGGGCGAAGGTTATCCGGAAGAAGGACGCAACGCCTATGTGAGCGTCCAGTACTCCTTCTAGGCGCACGTTTCGGCGGGATGCGGCGGCGAACGAACCCATCGCCGCCGCATTATTGTTTTGTTCCGGCGCGGCTTTGTGCGATAAACGGCGCAGGAATCCAAAACGGAGCAGGGCGCATGGGCATGATCAGGCAGACGTTGAAGAAGAGGTTTGGCACGCCGGAGAAGCAACTGCATCTGCGGGTCATCTGTTCGACGGTGGGGCCCGGGAAGGCGCGCCTGCTGGGATTGATCGCGGAGAAAAATTCCATCACCGAGGCGGCCCGGGAGATGCGGATGAGCTACAAACGGGCTTGGCAACTGGTCGACAACCTCAACGGGAGTTTCCAGGAGCCGCTGGTGGAGTCGATCACGGGCGGCAGCCACGGCGGGGGTTCGCGGCTGACGAAAACGGGGGAGCGGGTGCTGGAGCTGTACCGGGCCATCCATGAGAAAAGCCTGGCGGCGACCGCCAAGGAGCTGAAAAAACTGCGGGGATTGCTGAAGCCGTAGGCTAGGACAGGATGATCCGGCGGGGGCCGCGCGCGACGACCTGGACGGGAATGCCGTAGGTGGCGCTCAGGAGTTCCGTGGTGAACATGGATTCCATGGGCCCGGCGGCGAGCAGGGTGCCGTTTCTCAGCAGGATCACGAAATCCGCCATGTCCGCCACCCAATGGGGGTCGTGCGTGGTGAAGACGATGGTGACGCCGGCGCCGGCCAGCTTGCGGAGAACTTCCAGAACGGCCCGGCGGTTTCCCAGATCGAGGTGGGAAGTCGGCTCGTCCAGCAGGAGGATGCGGGGGTTCTGGGCCAAGGCGCGGGCGATCATGGCCAGTTGGCGTTCGCCGCCGCTGAGGGTAGTGACCGGGCGCTCCTGCATGGCCGCCAATCCGACGGTGCCGAGGGCGGTCCGGGCGATGGCCTGGTCATCGGGTCCCGGCTGGTCGAGCGCGCCCAGATAGGGGGCGCGGCCCAGCAGGACGTAGTCCAGCAGGGAGAAATCGAAAGGAATGTGTTCGTTTTGGGGCACCAGGCCGACGAGTTGGCTCAGTTCGCGCCGCGAGTAGCCGGAGGGCGGCCGGTCGACGATGCGGAGGGTTCCCTTCCGGGGATGGAGCAAGCCCAGCAGGATGTGCAGCAAAGTGGTCTTGCCGCCGCCGTTGGGGCCGAGGATCGCGGTGAGCGATCCCGCGGGAATGTCCAGGGTCAGGTTGTGCAGGGCCTCGGGGCGATCCGGCGAATAGGCGAAGCCGACCTCCGCCAATGAAATGATGGGCGGGTTCGTCACGGCCGGGCCCCTGGCGGTTGGCGGATCATGAGCACCAGGAACAGGGTTGCGCCGAAGAGGGAGGTGAAGATGCCCAGCGGGATTTCGCCGGAAGTCAGCGTCCGGGCCAGGTCGTCGCAAAGCAGGCAAAAGATGGCGCCGAGGAGCATGGACGCGGGGAGGGACTTCCGGGCGTCGGTGCCCACGAGGCGGCGCGCGACATGCGGCACGAGCAAGCCGATCCAGCCCACCACGCCGGCGACGGCCACGACGGCGGCCGTCGCCGCGACGGCGGCCGCCAGCAGCAGGATGCGCTCGCGTCCGGCCGCGACGCCGAGGGAAAACGCGGTCTCGTCGCCGAGCGAAAGCAGCGACACCCGCCAGCGCATCAGCCAGACGATGAAGAGGGACGGGACGACCACGGGCAGCAGGTGCCCGATGTCCCGCCAGCCCACGGCCCACAGGCCGCCCATCAGCCAAAAAGTGATTTCCGGCAGTTGGCGCAAGGGATCGGCCATGCACTTCAACAGGCCCAAACCGGAGGAGAAGAGGGCGGAAACGGCGATTCCGGCCAGCACCAGGCGCAGAATCCAGCCGCCGTAGCGCAGGCGTTGCGCCAGGACATAGGAGCAGAGCAATCCCAGGAGGGCGCAGACGGCGGCGCAGCCTTGAAGCACCAGCGGCGAACCGCCCAGGAAGATGATCGCGAGGCCCGCGCCGAACGCGGCGCCGTGGGAAACCCCGAGGAAGCCGGGCTCGACGAGGGGATTGCGGAAGAGCATCTGCATCACCGCCCCGGCCCCGGATAACGCCGCGCCGAGCAAGATGGCAGCCACAATGCGCGGCAGGCGCAGGTTCAACACCAGTTGCTGGGCGAGCGGGTCCGCGAGCAGGCGGTCCAGCGGCATCCAACAGGGAGCTGGGAACCGGCCGATGAACACGGAGGCGCCCGCCGTCAGGAGCAAGGCCGCCAGGAGGCAAAGCAACGGATGCCGGTGCATCCAGTTGGCGCGATGGTCAGGGTTGGACATGGCCGATGTCTTCGTGGATCAGGGGCAGCACATTCGCGCGGACGGCATCCTCATCGAGGCCGTACAGGGCATAGAAGCGGAAAATCTCCCGCGGGAGGTCCACGTCGGCAAAGCGGGCCGGATGCGTGCGCGTGGCCAGCCAGAGCAAACCGAGGCCCCAGCGCGGATCCGGCTGGTCCCAGCTGCAGAAATCACCGGGGAAAGCATAGATCTTTCCTGCCTGGGCGGCCCGCAGGGACTGCCATTTTGAATCCGCCAGGATTTCGGCGGCGGATTGGGTTGCATTCCCCCGGTAGTTGACAACCCAGACGATGTCGGGGTCCCACGCGGCGATCTGTTCGAGGTTGACGATGGTCCAGCCGCTGTTCTGGGCAGCGTCTTTCCAGACGGGGATGCTCCCGGCCAATTCGACCAGTTTGGTTTGCATCCAATCCGGAGGCGGGACGCTGAAGGCGATGGTGCCGCCCCGATCGACGTATTGCAGCAGAAGGGTGCTTGGTTTTTCGCTTTCGGGGATGGCGGCGGTGCGGGTTTGCACGGTGGAGACGATGCCCGTGTAGTAGGAGATCAAGGTTTGCGCGCGGGCCGGCGCCTCGAGGAGGCGGCCGAGGATGGCGAGGTCGCGTTCATACTGGGCCGGCGTTTCGAAATCGAGAAAGACGACGGGAATGCCGATCCGGCCCATGGCGTCGCCGGTGCGCCGGACGGAGCTCTTCATCAAGACAACATCGGGCTGGGTGGAAGCGATTTGTTCGATGCCGGCCTCGCCGCCGAGCGTGGCCGCCGCGGCATGCCCGGCGGCGACGAGGGCGAGGAAGTCGCCGGCTTCCGCGCGCTGCGCGAAGTGGCTGCCGAGAAAAACCAATCCTTTCCGCCGGGCCTCCGGGAACAGGTGGATGGCATTTTCGATCATGAAGGACGCCTTGCCGGTGATGGCGATCCGCCGGGGTGGCTGGTCAAGCTGCACCGTCCGGTCCAAGGCATCGACGACGGCGATGGCGCCTGGCGGGGTATTTTCCGGGCGGACGTCCGGAGACTTTCCGCAGGAGCAAAGAATCGTGGCCGCTCCCAGCGCGACACCAACCCAATGTGTTTTGATTTTCATGTCGTTCCGATCATGCGGGGGTTCCAGCCGGCGTTGAAGGTCCAATCAGTAGGGATACGGGAACCAGGTCAGATCCCCCTTTTTGGGGATGCGGGGATTCTTGAGTTGATCGTCCCATAAATCATTGCGCCAGGCCACATGGCCATCCAGATAAAGCACATTGCCGCCCATGCCGCCCAAGGTGTGGGCGTGACGCTCGGTGACGGCGCGGGCGTCCTCCGCGCCGTATTGGCCGGCGGAGCCCAGTCCGCCTGCGCCGCCATAGCCCATGTGGGAATCCAGCGTCTGCTCGAACATGAGGATAGTTTGGGCGGGCGAGATGACGCGCCCCATGAAGAGGAAACTGGGCTGCGGCTCGGCGCCCCAGGGAAGCCCGAAGGCGAAGTCGTGGGCGAGATAGGAATTCATCGCATAACTGAAATAGCCATTAGGCTTGGACGTCAGGCCCGGGACGCCGCGCGCGGCGGGGCATTGCCAAAAACCATAGGTGGGTTTTTGGCCTGCGGGATAGTCGCATCGCGGCCGGTCGCCCATGTAGGGCGGCACCAGATCCATGTAGCCTTCGTTGCCGGTGTCCGTACCCTTGACCTCCCGTTCCTGGCCGTCGGGATGGGGCAGGAATCCCTTGTGGTCGGCGGCATACGCCAAGAATCCGATGCCCCAGAGGCGCAAATTCGATTTGCAAGCGCCTTCCATGGCCATGTCCCTGGCTTTTTTCAGAGAGGGGGCCAAAATGGCGGTCAGCAAGGCCAGAATGGCGATCACCACGAGCAACTCCACGAGGGTGAACGCCGCCGACACTCCGTCCGCTGGTAGCGGACGAAGTATCGCGGCGTTGAAGCGCCGCCTGGGCTTGGCGGCGGCCGTCATTGAGCGAGACGGATCCGGTAGAAGACAAACATATTGGTCCAGTCCGGGCTCGGTTCCTCGAACCAGTTGGTGGCGCCAGAGCCAACGAGGTTGGTGACCACGGTCCAGTCATTGCTTTCCAGATTGAAGGAGCGTTCAACGACGTTGGTCACATTGCCTGACAGGCCGTCGATGTCGATTACCATAACTCCATTTGAAAACGTGACATTTGCCATGGAAACGCCGTAGGGGGTGGTGAAGCTGTTGGTGGCGGGAGCCCAGGCGGTGCCGGTGGCGTTGCTGGCCATGAACTGGAAGTAGTAGGTCGTGGCCGGGGCCAGGCCGCTGACGGCCACGTTCACGCCGCCTTCGGGATAGGCGCCGGAGAGCTGGGTGACGGTCCAAGAAGCCGGGTCGGTGCCGAAGGCGTAGGAGACGAACGTCGGCTGGCCGCCGTCGGAGGTCAGCGTGGCGTTAAGCGTGGCCGACTGGTCGAGCAGGTCGCTGGCATCGGCGTTTTCGATGGCCGGGGCGGCGGCGAGGGTCGTGAATGCGCCTGCGGCGGGCGCCCAGGCGATGCCGGCGGCGTTGCTGGCCAGGAACGTGAACGTGTAGCTCGTGTTCGGCTGCAGGTCGCCGACGGCGTTGGTGAAGGTGCCTTCCGCCAAGACGCCGAGGTTGGCGCTCTGGTCCGGGGCACCGTTCGCCCGCACGAGGGTCAGGGCGGGCAAGTAGGACTGCGGATAGCCGGTCTTGTCGGAGCTGTTGAAGCTGGCGAACTTTTGAGGATCGGCGGTGCCGGCATCCAGCAGGGCGCCGTAGTTCTGAAGTTCCGCGCGGGTGGCGGGGTTGGTCAAGAGAGGCATGATGTCCCACGTGAAGAACTTGCCGTTGGCATCGTTGCTGTAGACGCCGGCCACGCCCTTGACGGCGAGGACGGAGTCGCCGGAGTTGTAGTCGCCGCCGGCGGCGGTCCAGGCGTTGGCGCCATCGTAGGTGTTCCAGGTGGCGCCGTCTTCGGTGAATGCCCGGGTCAGGGGATGCAGATACATGTCCTGCGTGCCGGTGGAGTCGTTCCACACGTAGAACGACACGGTGGCGGAGACGATCTGGGATACGTCGTTGGTCCACAGGTCTTCCGGCAGCTTGAAGAGCGTACGGGCGGGGGTGGCGCTGGCCACGACCTTGGCGGAGCCGTTGGTCCCGTAGTTGTTGGTGGGGCGGAAGGAATCGATGTAGGTGTCCACCGTGATGGGGAGGACGTCGACGAGGTCCTCGCCCCAATAGGCGTACACCGTGGTTGGCGCGCCGCCCGTGCTGGTCAGATCGCCCAACAGCGCGGCGGAGGTGGCCGTCACGTTCGCGGCGGAAAGGGTTTCAACCGCGGCGGCCGCGAGTTCATAGGCGCCCATGTCGAAGCCAGCGCCCTGCGGACGCGGCGTGCCGTCGAGGTCGGCGGCCGGAGCTCCGGAAGCGGTTCCGGTGTTGAGGCAGGGCGAGCCCGCCGCAAGGTGGTAATCGCCGGCGGAAGCGTCGGCGAACAGAGGGTCGCCGGCGACGTTGTCGTTCATGGAACCCGCGTAGCCTGGCTGGTCGAAGAGCGAGAAGGCCACGGCGGGCAGGGGCTGCGTCGCACCGGAACGGTCGATTTCATTGCTGGAGGTATTGGCGCCCCAGACGATGCTGTTTTGGATCGAGAAGACCGAATTTTCGTTCGTGGAAGGCTTGCGGGTGTAGATGGCGCCACCGGCCCCGCCCGAGACGGTTGTGTTGGAGGTGATCGTGCAGTTCATGAACGAGATGGCCCCCAGAATGCCGGCGGAACCGTTGATGCAGAGCGCGCCGCCGTACTTGGTCGTGTTGCGGGCGAACAGGCAGTTGGCGAAGGCGAACGAATAGCCGGCGTCGGCATACGTGGCGATGGTGCCGTAGCGGGCCGAGGTGTTGGCAACAAACACGCACCGGGTGGCGACGGTGTGGCCGTCGATCAGCAAGGCGCTGCCGTCGGAGGCCGCCTCGTTGTTGCTGAACACGCAATCCGTGAAAGTGTTGAGATTGGAGGCGCTGGGGGAGCCGGCGGTGTTGGGATAGGAGATTGCCCCGCCGTTGTTGGCGCGGTTGCTGGCAATGGTGCAGCCGGAGAGGGTCATGTCATGGCCGTAGTTCAGGATGGCGCCGCCCTTGTTGCCCGCGTAGTTCCCGGTGAAGGTGCAGTCGGTGACCGTCAGATCGCCCCAGTCGTTGAAAATGCCGCCGGCGTGGGTGGCACCGTGGTTGTTGGTGAGGATGCAGTTGGCGACGGTGAGATCGCCGAAGGTGTTGCTGGTGGCATAGCCGTTGCGGATGCCGCCGCCGCGGTCGGCGTAGCCCCGTGTGATGATCAGGCCGTCGATCGTGACTGCGGCGTTGCTGGCGCCGGCGACATGGAAGCAGCCGCCCAGCGGCTGCAGGACATCGTTGCCGTCCACGAGGGTCGGTTGGTTGGCCCAGTCTCGTTCTTCGCGCGCGGATTCCGCGCCGTCGAAGCCGCCATAGATGGCCAACGACTTGTTGATGGCGATGGTGTTGGTCAGGAGGTAGGTGCCTTGCTCCACCCAGATTTCGTCGCCCGATTCCGCGGCGGCGTCGACGGCGCTCTGGACGTCGGGGTAGGGGGATCCGGGCCAGTTGGTCCCGACCTGCAGGATGGCGGCATGCGCCGGGGTGAATCCAATCGCCAGCAACAGACTGGCCGCGACAAGACCGATGAATTTTTTCATGACAGGCTCCTTTGTTTTTCTAAATCGACAGATCCATCAGGGGATCGTGACCGCCAGGCGATACACGAGATAGGGGGCGGGGTTGGAAATCGAGAAGGCGTCGGGGCCGCCCGCGCCCGGGCGGGCGGCCAGATCCGGCATGGCCGACCAGACGCCGCCGGGGAGGTTGCTGCAGCCCAGCACCTGATACCAACGGCTGGAACTGGAATCGAATTCCAGCGACCCGGAGGGCGGGTGGCCAGCGCCGGTGATCCGGAAGCAGGACTCCGCGTCGGCCGGGTCCGTGTCGGCGATGAATTCCTGCCAGGCGGGGCTGCCGTCGCCCTCGTCGAAATCCTCCCCGTCGGCATTGGGGGGCAATTTGTGCCTGATCAGCCACCAGGCTGGAGTGCCATGGGCGGCGGGAGCGGCGGCGGAGGGCTGGATGGCGACCTCGGTGGTCTTGGCGGAGGCGATGTCGACCTGGACCAGCACCGCCAGATTGGAGCCCTCGTTGTAGTCGTACTGGGCCAGGACGGTGCCATTGGAAACATCGTAGCCGGCGGGGGCAAAGGGCATCTGGAAGCGCAGCCGCCCGTTCCGGAAGCGCCGGGGGATCTGGTTGGCGATCATGGCCGTGTTGGAGGGGGCGGAACCGTCGTTGGGGGCGGCGAATGTACTGGAGATGCGGGCGACGGCGCCGGACTCCATGAGCCGGAACTGCGCGGCGGGGAGGTTGGTGAGCGTGGGACACGCCCAGGCCGCGTTGTCGCGTGTGAATTCGACCAGGGACACGGCGCCCTTGAGGTGGGCCGCCTCGGTCGCGAAGATGGGGTAGGGATCGGCTTGGATAACGGCATTCATGTGGATGTCGCCGACCAACATGAGACCGGGTTCCTGTCCGGCCGGGGGCAGCCAGGACGCTCCGCTGTCGGAGAAATGCTGGCCGAACAGGCGGAAGCCGACGGCCGGATTGGTGAACGAGGCCGCATAGGCATTGGTGAACCAGGAGGAGAAATGGTTCTCGTTGTAGTCTTTCTGGAAAACAACAAACGAGCCGAGGGCGAGGGAATAGGTTTCGATGCCGATGGTGCGGCGCCAGTCCTCCGTGGAGATCATGTCGTCGTTGTCTCCGCGGGTGACCAGGACGGGGACCCCGGCCTGGCACATGGCTTCGATGTACTTCTGGTAGTTGGTGATGGAATAGGCGTAGTAGGGGTTGTCGAGTTCATCGCCCGTGTCGAACAGGAAGCGGGGATTGATCAGGCGGATGGCCGGGGCGTGCCAATGGATTTCGCGGATGGAGCCGTTCTTGCCGCACTGGCCGGTTTCGGGATTGGTGGGCTCGTAGCCGCCCGCCTGCGGATCGGCGTAATGCAGGATGTAGAAATCATCCTCGAAGTCCGGCACGACGCCCACGGCATTCACATTGGTGGCGGCGCCGGCATCCGGGTGCGAAATGGCCAATTGAAACACTTCGGGCGAAATGTCGGACGGGAGACGGACGGTCAGGCGGTAGCCCGTGGCGGTGTCATTGTCCGTGAAGAGGCCGTAATCCACCTGTTCCACGGCACCGGTCCACGCGCGCAGGTCGTTGGCGAGGACCACGGACCATTGGTTGGAATCGAGGGCGGCGGCCGCCCGGGCCTCGATGCGGAAGGTGCCGCCGGGCTGGGCGAACTCGGGTACGCCGAAAGATGGGCGGGGGATGGACAGGTCGGCCAGGACCGGCCCGGAGGCGGCCACGAGGATGCCGGCCACGATGGATACGGGGCTGAATCTGATGTCGAGGCGGAGGATCACGGCAGGCTCCGGATGCGATAGAAAGCATTGGAGGCATCGGTCGGGAGGGGTTCGCTCCAGTTCGTGGTGACGGCGTTGGCGGTGAAGGTTGTCACGACGGTCCAACCGTTGCTCAGGGTCAAGTTCAGCGTGCGTTCGATCAGGTTGGTCGCGTGGACGGTCAGGTTGCTGATGCCGAAGGAAACGCGGCCGTCTGAAAGCGCCAGATCGAACGGGACGGCGGGGACCGGGACCAGTTCCAGTTGCACCCGGGGTTGGTAGGGCGGCTGATAGGCCGGATCATGGGAACTGGTGAAGGCGGCCCAGTACTGAGTGCCGGAGGGGGGGTAGGGGTCTTCGTCGATCCTCAGCAAGGCGCCGTGGGCCTGCAAGTTCGTGCGCGCCGCCGCATTTGTCAGCAGCGTGGTGATGTTCCAATGGAAAAAGCGGTCGTGCATGCTCTCGTCCAGGATGTCTTCCTTGATGCCGGCCACGGGGAAGTTCGTGTCGTAATCGCCGCCGGGAACGGTCCAGGCGTTGAAGCCGTCCCGCGTCCACCAGGTGGCGCCGTCCACGGGATCGGGTTGTTCGTACTTGGAACCCGAGCCCTGCACGAACGGCGTTGTCAGCGGGAACAGGGTCACGCCACGGTCGCCGGAATTGTCCTGCCAGACGTAGAAAACCACCTTGGCCGAAACGATCTGGGCGGGCGAATAGGACCAAACCTCGTCGGGGATCCGGAACAGGGCCCGGCAGAGAGAGGTCGGATTGTCCCGGCTGTTGACCACCACCTTGTCGGTGTGGTCCGCGCCGAAGTTCCAGTGGTCCGAGCCATCCGAGCCGCGGCTGTCGAGATGGGTGTCCGCCGTGATGGGAAGGTCGATCGTGACGGCCAGCGCCGGGCCGGCGGCGAACGGGAGGGAGGCGAGAAGGAAAACGGCGAAAGCAGTCGACACTCCGTCCGCTCTTCGCGGACGGAGATGATATCGCGGCCGTCTGCGCGATGGCGGATGGAGAATCCGACACATGCGCGTAATGTACATAATGACATAACGGTGTCAACAACGTAATAGCCATATGGACATAACGCAGGCGGCGGCGCGTGACCGCGCGACGGGGAGGGAAAATCTTTGACGGGAAACGCAAACTGGGCGAAGGTGTTGTGGAAGAAGGGCGGCCACACCGGCCGCCGGACCGATTCGGAAGGAACCCAGGCATGCCCGGTAAGGATCTGTTGATGGACATCGACTTCGGCGCGCTCTACCGCCGCCAAGCGCGCGCGTCCACCTTCCAGGCCCGCACCGCCGCCGACTGGGACCAACGCGCCGAGCACCGCAGCCGCCGCGAAAAAGGCAGCGACTACGCCCGCGAGTTCCTGGCGCGCCTGGATCTTGCCGACGCGGAAACCATCCTCGACATCGGCTGCGGCACGGGCAACCTGGCCCTGCCGCTCGCCCGCCGCGTCCACCGGGTGCACGCCCTCGATTTCTCCGCCGAAATGCTGCGCCTGCTGCGGGCCAACGCCCGCGCCGAAGGCGTGCGCAACCTCACCGTCCACCGACTCGCCTGGGCGGACGACTGGTCGCGCCTGCCGCGCATCGACATCGCGATCTGCTCGCGCGCGATGGCGGTGGACGATCTGAGCGCCGCGCTGCAAAAGATGAACGCCCAGGCGCGCATCCGGTGCTATCTGACGCTGCATGCCGGGACCACTTTCCTGAGCGAAGACGTCTACCGCGTGCTGCGCCGGCCCGTCGTTCCGCGCCCCGGCTACATCTACGCTGTGAACATTCTCTATCAAATGGGGCTCCGCGCCCGGGTGGATTTCCTCCGCACCACCGGCGGCCTGACGTATGACACACCGGAGCAATTCGTCGAAGGGATCCGCTGGCGGCTGGGCTCCTTGACCGCAGCCGAGGAAAAACGGCTGCTCGCCTACTTCTCCGGGTTGCCGCGCGAGGCGGACGGCACGGCGCGCTACCGGCACGATTTCGAGTGGGCGCTGCTGTCGTGGGAAAAGGCGGCGCGATGAAGCCGGCGGATCTGGACGGTTTGGACCGGACCCGGGCCGTGGAGCGGCTGACGGCGCTGTGGGCCTTGAACGAGGCGGGGCTGGGCGGGCTGATCCATGCGCTGCGCGTGCCCTTCACGGGGATCGTGGTGGGCTCGACGGCGGTGGTGCTGATCGCGCTGATCGCGTTCTTCGCCGAGCGAAAAGCCAAGGCGATCCTGAAGGCCACGGTGATCGTACTGCTGGTGAAGGCGGCGGCGAGTCCGCACACGCCGTTGCCGGCCTATGCGTCGGTGGCCTTCCAAGGCGTGGCGGGCGCGGCGTTGTTCGGCTTTCTGCCTTCGCTGCGGCTGGGCGCGCTGCTGCTGGGGCTGCTGGCCTTGTGGCAGGGCGCGGCGCAGAAGCTGCTGGTGATGACGATCCTCTATGGGAAATCCTTGTGGGAGGCGGTGGATGCCGTCGGCCGCTGGATGCTGGAGCGCATGGGCGGGGGCCCCGGCGAGCTCTCGCCGACGGGCTGGTTCCTGGTGTTCTATCTGGGCTACTACACGATCGCCGGGCTGATCACCGGCTGGCTGGCCGGGGCGATTCCCGGCGAGATCGCGCAGGCCCTGAAAAATCCGCCGCCGGCCCCGCCGGTATCGTCCGAAGATCCCGGGATCCCGTCCTTGGCGCCGGCGCGCAAGCCCTGGTGGCGGCGCGCGCCGTTCCGGGCCGGCTTGGTGCTGGCCGTGCTGTTGGGCGTGCTGATGTGGGTCTATCCGGGACAGGAAGGCTGGGTGCGGGGGGCGCGCGTCTTCGCCCGCGCGTTGGTCGTGCTGGCCCTCTGGTTGTGGGTCGTCCGGCCGGTGGGGATGGCGCTGTTCCGGCGGTTCCGCCGCCGCGAGCAGGGCGTCTATGGCGCGGAGGTGTCCCGCGCGCTGGAGGATTTTCCGGCGTTGCGGCAGGCGGCCGCCACGGCCTGGCGGCAGAGCGAAGCCTCCAGCGGCTTCCGCCGCTGGAAATATTTTCTGGTGCGAGTGATCGTTTTGGCGCTGGCCGGCGATTCAACAAGTAAAGGAGCCTCCCCCGATGGACTACCAACGGATCTATGACTATATCGGCGCGTCTGGCGTGGCGCTGGTCGCCGTCGCGGCGATCGCGACGTATCTGTGCGTGAAAAACGCCGTCTATCTCACTTGGATCGGCTGGGCCTTCCACCGCCACATCGCGGGCTTGGTGCGGGATTCCGCGCGGCTGGACGCGGAGGCCGGCGCGCGCGCAGGCAATCCGCTGATCCGCATCTTTTCGGAGGCGGTGCGGCCGGCCCGGTGGGGCGCCAACGATTTGCGCGCGGAACTGGCCTTTCTGTTCCACAAGCACTTCCGGAAGGTCAACCGGGCGATGACCCTGCTGCGGCTGATTTCGGTCATCTCGCCCTTGCTGGGCCTGTTGGGCACGGTGCTGGGCATCTCCAAGGTGTTCCGGGTGATCGCCTCGCAGACCGTGGCCAACCCGGCCCTGTTGGCGAACGGGATCTGGGAGGCGCTGATCACCACGATCATCGGACTCACCATCACCGTTCCCGTGCTGTGCCTCTATTATTTCTTCCGGATGCAGATCCACGGCTTCCAGGTGGAGCTGATGGAGTACGCGGGACGTTTTTCCGCCGCTCCGGAAAGCCGTTGAAAGGCCGGCCATGGAAGAAGCCAAATTCCTGGAAGACGACATCGACTCCGGCATCGACCTGACGCCGCTGATCGACGTGGTCTTCATGCTGCTGCTGTTCTTCATCCTGGTGGCGACGTTCAGTCCGCCGGTGCTGCAGGTGGCGCTGCCGACGGCGAGCACGGCGGCGGCCGTGGCGGACGATCCGGCCCGGCTGGTGTTGGCCATCGACGCCGCCGGCGCTCTCCACCACGGCGGCGCGCCGATCGCGATCGAGGCGGTGTCCGACCTGTTGTCCAGCCATCCCGCCGGCGCGGTGGAACTGCGCGTGGACCGGGCCGCGCCGTTCGATGCCTTCATCGGGGTGATGGACCGGCTGCGCGCCCAGGGGAGGAGCGATGTGCTCATCACCGCGAAGCCCGAGTAGCCGGGATTCCGCCGACTGGGGCGCCACGGCCGCCGCTTGGATCTGGGTTCTGGC
>SABN01000039.1 GCA_009928955.1 Opitutia bacterium
GCGCAAGGCGGAGTCAGGTCGCGGGGATGGCGCGGAAAAGAGAGGGATCGCCGAGGGGGGTGAGGCTGGCGAGGCGAAGGACCTGCCCGCGTTCGAGGTGGCGGAGGTCTTTGCGTCCGGCGGTGTCGAAGTCGCGATGGAGGAGCTGGAGCCGGTGGATCTGGCCGTCGGAGCAACAGGCGGGGCAGACGGTGTGACCCTTTGCGTGGGAAGGGGATCCGACGACGCGTGCGCGGAGGGTGTCGCTGGCGGGTGGGGCGTTGGGGGTGAGGACGAGGAGGGCGTAGGCGAGATGCCGCAAGTCGCGGTGCAGGACGGAATTGAGGATTTGAAGGGCCTGCGAGAGCTTCCAGGTGCGGACATCGTGGCAAGGGCCGTCGAGGGGGCAGGCGAGGGCATGGGGACAGGGCGCGAGCGGGTGCAGGCCCAACTCTTCGATGGCGTGGGCGCGCAAGCCGCGCATATAGTCGCCGGCATCGTGCCGGAGGGGTTCGCAGAGGATCAGGCGCCCGTTGGGGGTGAGGGAGCGAGCGGCGCGGGATAGAAGGGAACGACGGAATTCGGCGGGAAGTTCGTTGAGGACGTAGTGGAGGAGGATGACATCGAATTTTTCGGTGGAAGCGGCAAAGTCACCCAGCGGGGCGGGGGTCGTGCGGAGGGTGGCGTCGGGCCAGCGGGCGCGGCGGAGGGCGGAGAAGAGATCGTGGAGGCAACGGAGGGCGGGGCGGGAGTGGTCCCAGGCGGAGAGGGCGACGGGGCGCGATCCGAGGTGGTCGAGGAGGGTCCACGTGGCGGCGCCGGTGCCGGCGCCGAGGTCGAGGACGCGCAGGGGGTGGGCCGTTTCGGGGAAGGGGGGGAGTTCGGCGAGGACATGGGAGAGGCGGGCGTAGGTTTGGGGGGCGAAGAAGAGGGAATAGGCGGCGCAGGAGCGGGTGTCGCGGAGGTAAGGCGCGGCGCCGGGCGCGGCATCGGGGGGGCGCGCGGTGGTGAAGCGGTCGGCGAGGCGGACGATGTCGGGGAGCATGCGGTGCAGGATGTCGCGGGGGGAGGTGCCGTGCGTTTCGGCGCGGGCGATTTCCAGCCAGTGGGCTTCGAGTTCGGAGGGGTAGGCGATGTGCATGTGAATTGAGAATTAAGAATGAAGAATTAAGAATGGGAAACCATTCGACATAGGGTGCGGTGCGCGGATGGGAAAATCGAGGATATTCGGAATCACGGGAGTTGGGCCGGGGTCTTGGAAGAGAGGAAGTGTTGGTAGCCGCCGGGGAGGAAGGGGGCGACGGTTCCGTCGGGGAGGTGGATGCGGCGCGCGCGGGGATGGGCGAGGATTTCGCCAATGCGGGTGGCCGGGAGTGCCGGGAATTTCTTATGCCACGCGGCTTCGAAGCGGGGGCGGTTTTGGGGGGTGACGGTGAAGAGGAGTTCGAAATCCTCGCCGTCGCAGAGGGCGTGATGGAGGGGGTGGGGCGTCTGGCGCGCGGCGCGGGAAACGGGGATGGCGGCGGCGTCGAGGCGGACGCCGCGCTTCGAGGCATCGAGGAGGCGGGGGAGGTCGGCGGCGAGGCCATCGGACAGATCCATCATGGCGGTGGCGAATTTCCTGGCGGCGAGGAAGCGGCCGGCCTCGAGACGGGGTTCGAACAGGAGGTGGTGGCGGCTGCCGGGGAGATAGGCGCCGCCGAGGGCGCCGGTGACGTAGACGAGGTCGCCGGTGCGCGCGCCGGACCGGAGGACGGCGGTATTGCGCGGGATGCGGCCGACGCCGGTGATGTGCAGTTCGAGGGTGTCGCCTTCGGCGGTATCGCCGCCGAGGATGCCGAGGTTCCATTTGCGCGCGGCGGCGATGAGGCCGTCGTAGAGGCCGCGGATGCGGGCGAGGGAGGTGGCGGCGGGCGCGACGAGGTCGATGAGGATCCAGAGCGGGGTGCCGCCCATGGCGGCGATGTCGGAGACGGCGCGGGCGATGGCCTTGCGGCCCACGAGGCGCGCGGGAGTCGAGGGCAAGAAATGGCGGCGCTCGATGACGGGGTCGGTGGTGAAGAGCCAGTCGTCGGGGGAGCCGTGAACGCGGACGACGGCGCAGTCGTCGCCGGGGCCGACGAGGGTGTCGGGGCGCTGCGGCAGGCGCGGGAGGATGCCGCGGAGGAGGGTGTTTTCGCCGATGTCGCGCAGGGTTTTCATTGGACCTGATTCACCCACGGGGCAAGCCCGTGGGGGTCTGGGCAATCCAGCGGGCGTAGATGGAGAGGGGGAGGAGGCGATCGGGGGCGGCGGCATGGGGCAGGGCGAGTTCGCCGGCTTCGATGTGGCCGCCATAGGGCTTCATGAGGTCGGCGAGGAGGTTGCGGAGCATGAGGGCGGAGGCTTCGATGTTGTAGGTGGTCAGGAGAAGGAGGCGCGGTTTTTCGGTGAGCGCCTCGCGGCAGAGGTCGAGCAGCTCGGGAAGTTGGCGCTCCACCTTCCAGACGTTGCCGTCGGGGCCGCGGCCGAAGGCGGGGGGGTCGAGCAGGATGCCGTCGTAGCGGGAGCCGCGCTTGACTTCGCGGCGGACGTATTTGATGGCGTCTTCGACGATCCAGCGGATGGGTTTTTCCGCGAGTCCGGAGGCCAGTTGGTTTTCCCGGGCCCAGGCGGTGGCGGGCTTGGAGGCATCCACGTGGGTGGGTTCCCATCCGGCTTCGGCGGCGACGAGGGTGGCGGCGCCGGTGTAGCCGAAGAGGTTGAGGAGGCGCGCGCCGGGGGCGGCGGTCCGCTGGATGGCGCGCCAGTGGGGGGATTGTTCGGGAAAGACGCCGAGATGCTTGCTGGTGTCGGAGATGCGGGCAAGGAAGGTGAGCGCGCCGAAGCGCAATTTCCATTCGCGGGGGCAGCCGGGACGCAGCTCCCAGCCGGCGTCCTCGTCATGGACGGCTTGGGCGCGGTCCCACTCGCACGCGGGCAAGGCCGGTTCCCACCACGCCTTGGGCTCGCCGCGGATGACGACGACGGGGCCAAAGCGTTCGAGCTTGCAACGGCGGCCCGAGTCGATCAGTTCATAATCGGGGAAGCCGCCGAGGGCGGTTTGGATGGACGGGGTCTCAGACATCGGATTCGTCGCCGGAGAGATCGAAGGAGGGGCGGCAGATGCCGCGCTTGGCCTGGGCGAGGAAATCGGCGAATTCGGCGGCGAAGGGGTTGCCGGTTTCGGCGCGGAGACGCTCCTTGGCCTGGGAGGCGTTGAGGCCGGAGCGATAGACGAGGTTGAAGGCGAGCTTGATCTGGGCGCGTTGTTCGGCGGTCAGGCCGGCGCGGCGCAGGCCCACGAGGTTGAGGCCGGCGACGAAACTGTTTTGGCTGCTGGGGGCGATGCAAAACGGGGGGAGATCCTTGCCGATGAAGGCGGCGGAGCCCACCATGGCGAGGCGGCCGACGTGGCAGAACTGGTGCACGCCGGTGTTGCCGCCGAGGAAGCAACGCTCGCCGACGGTGACATAGCCGCCGAGGGCGGCGCAATTGGCGAAGACGACGTGGTCGCCGACTTCGCAATTGTGGGCGACGTGGGAATTGGCCATCATGAAGACGTGGTTGCCGATGCGGGTGGTGGTGCCGGGCTTGGTGCCGCGGTGGATGGTGACGCTTTCGCGGAAGGTGCAGTCGTCGCCGACGACGACGTAGGAGGGTTCGTTCTTGAAGGAAAGGTCTTGGGGAAGGTCGCCGATGACGGCGCAGGAATGGACCGTGCAGCGCGCGCCGAGCGTGGTATGGTCGAGGACCAGGGCATGGGGGGCGAGGACGCACCCGTCGCCGATTCGCGCCGTGGAGGCCACATAGGCGCAGGGGCCGATCTGGACATCGGTGCCGAGTTGCGCACCGGGCGAGAGGATGGCGGCGGGGTGGATCATGGATGCGGTCTCCTGCAAAATTTACGCCAGCATAGCGCAGGAAGGGGGGGGCGGCAATGCGAACGTTTACAGGCGGGCGGGAATCGGGCATAACACCAGGTGCGGGCGGTGCCTGCAGGCAAGGAGCGGCGCATGATTCGGATGCTGGTGGTGGTGCGGACGGCGATTTCGCTGGGGATCGGCGAGCAGGTGTTCCTGGCGGGGGCGCCGGACGAGCTGGGGCGCTGGAATCCGGCCGGGGTGCCGATGACGCGCGTGGAAGACAACCGCTGGGAGGTGATGCTGTCGCTGCGGACGGCGGAGGCCTTCGAGTTCAAGATCACGCGCGGAAGCTGGGAGACGGAAGAAGTGGATGCGCAGGGGCGTTTGCCCGGGAACCGGACGCTGGCGCCGGTGGACCAAGGGACGCTCGAAATCCCGGTGGCGGGGTGGAAGGATGGCGTGGCGGCCCAAAAGGGTCCGCAGATCACGGGGGACTACCAGATCCTGCCGAAGGTCCACTCGAAATTCCTGGAGCATGACCGCGATGTGATCGTGTGGTTTCCTCCCGGCTACGAGGCGCGGCCGACGAAGCGATATCCGGTCCTCTACATGCACGACGGGCGGCAGGTGTTCGATCCGGGCACGTCCACGTGGGGCAAGGACTGGCAGGTGGACGAGCTGGCGCAGGACATGATCCTGAACGGGGAGCTGGAGCCGTTCATCGTGGTGGCGGCCGACTGCACGGAAGCGCGGCGGGACGAGTATTCGCCGGCGAAAAAGGGAGACGACTATCTGCGGTTCCTGATCGAAGAGCTCAAGCCGATGGTGGATGCCACCTGGCGGACGGATCCGGAGCGGTCGTCCATCGCGGGGTCGAGCATGGGCGGGCTCCTTTCGTTTTACGCGGGCTGGAAGCATCCGGACGTCTTCGAAGGCGCGGCGTGCCTGTCGCCGGCGTTCGCGGAGCGCTACGGCCACGAATGCTTCCGCATGGTGGAGGCCGCCCGCGGGAATCTGCCGGAGTTGAAGCTGTTTCTGTCGTGCGGCGGGGCCGGCGACCTCGAATCCCAGCTGTTGGCGGGAACCCTGAAGATGGCGGACCTGCTGCACAACGTCGGCTATCCGGAGAAGCGCCTCAGCGTGCGCATCGAAAGCTGGGCGGAGCACAACGAAGAGGCCTGGGCGCGCATGACGCCGCACTGGCTGCGGTTCCTGTTTGGCCGCGCGCAAATCGCCGATCCAGATCCCGGGGCGGCGAAGAAGGAATGAGCGGGATGAAAAACGGAATCGGGCCTTGGTGCGCGGCGGCGGTTTTTCTCGCCGCGGGAGCGGGTTGGGCGGCCCCGTTGTTGATCGACCATCGGCACGCGGACGTCACGCAGCTGAGCCAGGCGCAGATCGAGCGGGCGAAGTCGAAGCTGCACATCGCGTACGGCCACACGTCGCACGGGAGCCAGCTGACCGACGGCATGTCGGGGCTGGTGGGATTCGCCAACGGCGGAGGGCTGGGGCTGGCGCTGCCGGAAAACATCTTCGCGTGGAACAATGGCGGCAGCGGCGGGGCGCTGGATCTGCACGATTACGCCATGGGCGGCGACGTGGGATACTATCCCCAATGGTATAATAATACCGTCACCTATCTCAATGATCCGTCCCATGCCGATGTGAATGTCATCATGTGGTCATGGTGTGGACAAATGGATAATGAATATGCGGATGGAACGTTGAGCAATTACTATTTACTGCCGATGACCAGTCTTGAAACATCTTATCCGGATGTTGTTTTCATCTACATGACAGGGCATGCGCCCGACCCGGGCGAAATGAATCCGAATATTGACAGAACCACAAAGGAGGCGTGTCAGTGCATCCGGGATTACTGCATGGCAAACAACAAGGTGCTTTTTGATTTCAATGATATTGAGCACTACAATCCGGATGACACCTTCTTTGAATATGTTTCAGATTCCTGCAACTATTATGCCACCAATGATGGCGCGGCCGCAGGCAACTGGGCGACGGAGTGGCAAGCGGCGCACACGGAAGGCGTGGATTGGTACGATTGCGGCTCCGCGCACAGCGAGCCGCTGAACGCCAACCAGAAGGCTTACGCGGCGTGGGCGCTCTGGTGCGCGCTCGCCGCGGACCTGGACCGCGACGGGCTTGCCGACGAGTGGGAGGAGCGGCATGGGGGCGCGGGGCGATTCGGAGGTGGAACCAACGACTTCGATCATGACGGGGTGACCGACTGGGAGGAATTTGTCATGGACCTCGCGCCGACCAATCCGGGGCCGCGGTTCGCCATCGGCGGCCAAGCGGCGACGAATGCGGCCACGGTGGAGTTTGCGTCCTCCGCGGACCGGGTGTATTCGCTGCGGGCCTGCGACGATCTCGCCCGCGGCGCGTGGATTTCGATCACGAGCCGGCCGGGGACGGGCGCGGCGATGAGCCTGACGGACGAAGCGGCGCCGGCCGATTCCCGCGCCTATGGCGTTGCGGTTTCGCTGCCGGAGTGATCAGGGCAGGACGATGACGGGAAGGTTCGCGCGCACGGCGCGGACGAGCTTCTGGGCGTCCCAGTTGGTCATGCGGAAGCAGCCGTGGGATTCGGTCTTGCTGATGTCTTCGGGGGAGGGGGTGCCATGGATGCCGTAGCCGGGGCGGTCGAGGCCGATCCAGGCAAGGCCGACAGGGTTGTTGGGTCCGGGGGGGATGCGGAGTTTCTTGCCGATGGCGGCCGCAGCGGGATCTTCGGAGAAGAGGGCGGGATCGAAGGTGTATTCCGGATTCTCGGCCCAGACGAGGACGCGGAGGGTTTCGCCCTCGGGCCGCTTGGTCTTGTCGGCCGCGATGGAGCAGGGAAAGTGCGCCACCAGCAGGCCGTTGGTGTCGTAGGCGCGCAGGGTTTTCTGCGCGAGGCGGATTTCGATCTTGGAGAGCGGCGGGAGGGGCTTGGACTTGACGTTGGGGACGGTGACGACGGTTCCGGCGGGGGGATTGGGCCAGGCGGCATCGGGGTTGAGGCGGCGCAGGGTGGCGCGATAGAGGTGGAATTTTTCGGCGACCATTTCCTCGAGGGAGGCATGGCCCATGCGGTCCAGCTTGGAGCGTTCGAGCCACGAAGACGGATAGGGCGTGAGCGCGGCGTGGTCCGCCTCCGAGATGGCATAGGTGGTCAGGATATCGTTGGTGCTTCCGAGCGCGGCGATGAGGGTGTCGTCGAGCTGTCCGGTGACGGGCCGGTGGGTGTTCCTTTGCCAGGCGGCCAAGGCTTTTTCGCTTTTCGCGCCCCAGCGGCCGTCGATGCCGCCCCCGGAGAAGTTTGCGCGGTCGAGGCGCGTCTGGATGGCGAAGAGGACCTCGACCGGCGCTTGCGGCGCGGCGGGTTGCGGCGGGAGCGGCTGGGCGATGGGCGGCGGCGGGACGGGCATCGGTGGCGGCACATGGACGCAGCCGGCCAGCAGGAGGAGCGAGAAGAGCGCGGCGGCGGGAATTCCCCGTTTGCCCGGCGTGTTTTTCGTGGCGTGCATGGGAAAAGTGTGGAGGAACCGGCGCGCAAAGACAACCGCAAAGGAAGGGAAGATCGCGAGACGGAGGCTTGTCCGGCCCCTCGGGCTTTGGCATGGTGCCGCCGGAATCCCCGCCATGGAACCGGAAAACAAACCCTCCCCACCGCCGACCGACTTCGACCAATTCGCCCGGAATTATCGCGACGTGCATGACGTGAACTTGAAGCCGAGCGGGTTTCCGTCGGATTACTTCGCCGCGCAAAAGGCGCGGATCCTCGTCGAGGAATCACCCGCGCCGGATGCCGGAAGCCCCTTGCGCCTGCTGGATGTCGGCTGCGGGACCGGCAGGCTGGAGGCCCTGATTCTCGCGGCGAGGGGCGGATCGGCAGGCATCCAGATGGAAGGCATCGACGTATCGGCCCAGAGCGTGGAGGAGGCGCAATCGCAGCAGCTGCCCGGCGCCGCTTTCCGGGTCTACGACGGCCAGCATATTCCCTTCGACGCGGATTCGTTCGACGTGATCGTGTTTTGCTGCGTGATGCACCATGTGCCGCCGGCCATCCGGGAGCCGTTGCTGAAGGAATGCCGCCGGACGCTGAAGCCGGGGGGGGGCTTGTTCCTTTTCGAGCACAACCCGTTGAATCCCCTGACGCAATATCTCGTCAAGAGCTGTCCCTTCGATGGCGACGCCATTCTGTTGCGCTCCGGGCCGGCGGCGGATTTGCTCCGCCGCGCCGGGTTCCGGGTGTTGGCGAAGTCGTTCATCAACTTCTTCCCGAACCGGGGCGTTTTCCAAAAGCTGATGCCGTTGGAAAACCGGTTGCGCCGCCTGCCGCTGGGGGCGCAGTATTATCTCCGCGCCGCGCGCGCGGATTGACGCGCCGGCCGGGGGGGGGGCGGTCAGCGCGGGCGCGCGCGGGCCGCGGGAAACAGATGGGCCAGCAAATCGTTCAAGATCCGGTGCAAGGCGAGATATCGATCGGGGGCAACGGCGGTCAACTCCGCCTCGGATTGAACGTAGGGGCCCGGAAGCAGTTCGGCGCGGGCGTGATCGATCAGCGCCCGGGCCGATTCGGGGGTGGTTTCCAGATGGAACTGGAGGCCGATGGCCGATCCGATCTGGAAGGCTTGGGTTTCACAGGCTTGGCTCCTGGCGAGCTGAACGGCTCCCGGCGGGAGATCAAAGGTGTCGCCATGCCAGTGGAACACATGGGCGGAGGGCGGGAAACGGAAGGCCGCCGGATCGCGAGGCGGAAGGCCTTCGACGGGAAACCATCCGATTTCCTTTTCGGGGTTGCGGCGCACGCGCGCGCCGAGGGCGTTGGCGATCAATTGCGCGCCCAGGCAGATGCCCAGCGCCGGCTTGCCGGTGGCGAGGAAGCGGCGGATGAAGGGTTTCTCCTCCGCGAGCCACGGGAAGGCGGTTTCGTCATGGACGCCCATGGGGCCGCCCAGGATGACGAGGAAATCCACGGTGTCGGGATCGGGCAGGGCCGGAGATTCGAAAAAGCGGGTGAAGGAAACCGGGAAACCGGAGCGGAGAAGCCACGGCTCGATGTGGCCGAGGCCTTCGAAGGAGACATGCTGGAAGACGTGGGTGCGCATCGGGGCGGCGTCAGGGGGACTTCGGACCGAGCCGTCTGGCGTATGCCTGCCACAGGCGGTCCCGCTCCGCCTGGGGGAGGGCGTGCCCCCGCACGCCGCGCAGGGCTCCTTCGAGTCCGGAGAGCATGCTGCGGCAGGGCGGGTCTTGCGGCCGGAGGTCGCGGATGCGCAAGGCGGCGGCCACGGCGCCGAGGCGGCGCAGCGCGGCAGGCGTGCGGATGCCGGCGGCTTCGAGAAGGCGCGCGACTTCCCTCCCGATGTTCGGCAGATCCTCGAGCGAAGCGGCGGTTTTCATCTGGGGGTTCATGGGGTACTCCGGCCGCGGCTTGCCGCGGGGGCCAAAGCACGGCTATCCGGGTTTGCGGGCGGTGGCGAGGAAGACGGGATAGGGGCGGGAATGCTTCTCGATGCGGGCGGCGGTGGTGAACTGGATGTTCTCGAATCCGCACGTCGCGAGCTGGCGCGCGAGTTGCGCGCGGTCGAAGCCGAAATGGGGGATGCCGGCGCGGTTTCCATGGAAGGATCCGTCCTCGGCGTCGAGGTCGGCGAGGGCGAGAGATCCGCCGGGGGCGAGCAGGGCGAAGAAGTTCCGGAGCAGCGTTTCGGTTTCGGCCACATGGTGGAGGGCCATCGCGGAGGCGACGAGGTCATGGGCGCCGGAGGGGGCGGGACCGTTTGCAAAATCGGCGCAGAGGGTTTGCACGTGGTGGAGGCCGCAGGCTTTCGCTTTTTGGGCGAGCACCTCGAGCATGCCTTTGGAGGAATCGACGGCGAGGACGCGGCGGACGCGCGGGGCGAGGGCCAAGGTGAGCAGGCCGGTCCCGCAGCCGTAGTCGAGGGCGGAGAAGCCGGGCCGGAGCGGGACTTGTTGCGCGAGGGCGGCGAACAGGTCGGCGGCGAGCTGGACCCGGCGCGGGTCTTCGTCCCAGGTTTTGGCGCGCGCGTCGAAGGGGTTTTCCATGGACCTAGTTCCGGCCGGAAAGCACGCGCCGGAGGATTTCTTCGAGCGTGGATTCGGGGGTGATTTCCGGCGCGATGTCCCGGACCATGCGCTGGGCGTCGGCCTGCTTGTGGCCGAGGGAAATCAGGGCGAGGAGGGCGTCGCGGAGCTTGGCGTCGGCGGGGCCGGGGGCGTGGCCGCCGGTGATGGCTTCCATCAGGTCGCCTTTGCCGAGCTTGTCGCGCATTTCCAGGATGAGGCGTTCGGCGGTTTTCTTGCCGATGCCGGAGATGCCGCTGAGGCGCTTGACGTCGCCGCGGGCGACGGCGGCCTTGAAGTCGCGCACGGAAAGGCCGCTGAGGACGGCGAGACCGAGCTTGGGGCCGATGCCGTTGACGGAGGTGAGCAGGAGGAAGGCGGCGCGTTCCTCGCCGGTCATGAAGCCGAAGAGGAGGTGGGCGTCTTCGCGGACGACGGGGACGGTGAGGAGGCGGAGGCGCTTGCCGGTTTCGGGGAGGTGGTCGTAGCTGCTGAGGGGGATCGACGCCTCGTAGCCCACGCCGTTGACGTTGACGACCACGCGGGTGGGTTCTTTTTCCTCCAGCACGCCATCCAGAAAGACGATCATATTGCTGCCTCGTAGGGTTGCGGTTGCCTCGATCCGCGCAAAAACCCGCCGCGCCAAAACGGCGCCAGCGGGTTCATGCGGCTGTCCGACGAAGCGGACGTTGCCCGGTCCGCAGACTAGGCCGTGGCCTTCTTGGCGAGCTTGGCGGTGGCTTTCAACCGTTTCTTGCGGCGGTCGCGGGCCTTGCGCTTCACTCTCGGTCTCAATTGCTGTCCCATAAGGTTGTCTGTGGTATCAAAAGCCGGGCGGGCGAGTCAAGCGCGGGGGATTCGGATTTGAAAGAGGCCCGGGCTTTTGGAAGAATGCCGGGATGAAGACGAGGCGGCTATTCGCGGGGGTCGCGGTGGAGGCGACGGAGGCGGTGCGGGGAGTGGCGGCGGCGCTGCGGCGGGAGCTGCGGGAGGAGCGGATCCGGTGGGTGCGGCCGGAGAATCTGCATCTGACGCTGGAGTTTTTCGGGGAGACCGAGGAGGGGCGCCTTCCGGAACTCGAGGCGGCGCTGGCGAAGGCGGCGGCCGGAACCCGGGTCTTCACGATGAAGATCGGCGGGCCGGGCGCATTCGGCGGCGCGCGGCATCCCTGCGTGGTGTGGCTGGGGATCGATTCGGAAGGGCTGCGGGAACTGCGCGGGCGGGCGGCGGCGGCGCTGCGGGAGGCGGGATGGGAGCCGGAACCGCGGGGATTCGCGCCGCATCTGACGCTGGGGCGGATGGAGGGGGTGCGCGACTTGCGGAGGTTCCGCGAGGCGATGGAATGCAATCGCGAACCGCCTGCGCAGGAGCAGGCGGTGAAGGAGCTGGTCTTGTTCGAGAGCGTTTCGGGGCAATATGTGGCGCTGAGCAAGTGGCCCTTGCTTGGCCCGTGAACGTTTTCCGCGGTGTGGAAAACCACCGGGCGGCGGGCTCAGCCGCCGGAGAAGGGGGGCAGGAGGGTGATCTGGTCACCCTCCCGGATGGGGGCGTCCCAGTCGACGAACTGGTCGTTGACGGCGGCTTTGACGATGTGGGTGGTGAGGGGGATGAGGCCGCCCGCCTGGATCTCGTGGAGAAGTTGGCGGGCGGTTTCGGCTTCGGTCTCGTACGTCTCGGTTTGGGTGCCGCGCCGGGGGCCGACGAGGGCGAAGAAGCGGATGGAGACCTTCTTCTTCATTTTGGGGCGGCGCGGAGGCGCGCCTCGAGGGCGTCGAGTTCCTTCTGCAGCGCGGCGGGGATGGCGTCGCCGAACTTCTGGTAGTGGGCGCGGATGGCGGGGAAATCGGCGAGCCAGCCGGCGGCGTCGACGGAGAGGAGTTCCCGCATGTCGGCGTCGTCGATCTGGAGGCCGGTGGTGTCGATGGCGCCGGGGGGGGGCAGGAGGCCGATGGCGGTTTCGACGGCGGGGGCCTGGCCTTCGATGCGCTCGAAGATCCACTTGAGGACGCGGGAGTTTTCGCCGAAGCCGGGCCAGAGCCAGCGGCCGTCGTCGGACTTGCGGAACCAGTTGACGAAGAAGACGCGCGGCATCCGGGCGTTGGGGGCGCGGCCGGGCATGGAGAGCCAGTGGGCGAAGTAGTCGCCCATGTTGTAGCCGCAGAAGGGCAGCATGGCCATGGGGTCGTAGCGCAGGACGCCGACGCTGCCGGCGGCGGCGGCGGTGGTTTCGCTGGCTTGGATGGAGCCCAGGAAGGTGGCGTACTGCCAAGTGGGGGCTTCGAAGCACAGCGGGACGGTGCTGGGGCGGCGGCCGCCGAACAGGATGGCGGAGATGGGCACGCCGGCGGGGTCTTCCCAGGCGGGATCGATCACGGGGCATTGGCGGGCCGGCGTGGTGTAGCGCGCGTTGGGGTGCGCGGCCTTCGTTCCGCCGCCCGGGGTCCACTTCTCGCGCTTCCACGAGAGCACCTCGGCGGGCAGTTCGTCGGTCATGTCCTCCCACCAGACGTCGCCATCGGGGGTCAGGGCGCAGTTGGTGTAGATGGAGTTTGTCCGCAGCGTGCGCATGGCGTTGGGATTGGACTTCATAGACGTTCCGGGGGCGACGCCGAAGAAGCCGGATTCCGGATTGATGGCGCGGAGCTGGCCGTTCGAATCGAACTTCATCCAGCAGATGTCGTCGCCGACGCATTCGGCCTTCCAGCCGGGGAGCGTGGGTTCGAGCATGGCGAGGTTGGTTTTGCCGCAAGCGCTGGGGAAGGCGGCGGCGACGTAGATTTTCTTGCCGGCAGGATTCGTCAGGCCGAGGATCAGCATGTGCTCCGCCATCCAGCCCTGCTTGCGGGCGAGGGTGGAGGCGATGCGCAGCGCAAAGCACTTCTTGCCGAGGAGGGCGTTGCCGCCATAGCCGGAGCCGAAGGACCAGATGGCGGGGTCTTCGGGGAAGTGGGTGATGTATTTGTTGGCGGCGTTGCAGGGCCACGGGACGTCCTGTTGCCCGGGGGCCAGAGGCGCCCCGACGGAATGCAGGCACTCGACGTATTCACCGGCGTCGCCCAAGACGTTCAAGACGGCGTCGCCCATGCGGGTCATGATGCGCATGTTGACGACGACGTAGGCGGAGTCGGTGAGCTCGACGCCGATGTGGGCGATGGGGGAGCCGATGGGACCCATGCTGAAGGGGATGACGTACATCGTGCGGCCGCGCATGCAGCCGTCGTAGAGCTGGCGCATCGTGGCTTTCATCTCGACCGGGTCGCGCCAGTTGTTGTTGGGGCCGGCTTCGCGCGGATCGGCCGGGCACACGAACGTGCGGTCCTCGACGCGGGCCACGTCGGCCGGGTCGGACATGCACAGGAAGGAGTTGGGGCGCTTGGACTCGTTCAGGCGGACGAAGGTCCCGCCTTGGACGAGTTCCGCGCACAGGCGGTCGTATTCGGCCTGCGAGCCGTCGCACCAATGGATGGCGTCGGGCTTGCACAGCGCGGCGGCTTCTTTCACCCAGGCCAGCAGTTTTTGGTTTTTCGTCTTCATTTCGAGTCCATTTCTTTTTCGGGGCTGCATGCTTCGGCGCCATCCTCAGGAACGAAAACGGACCCATCGGCACGTTTTCCGGAAGACGTGGAAAACTATCCGCTTGGGGCGCGGACCGCAAGCGAAAAATCGCGTGCGGCTTGCATTTGGGCGTCCGATTTGGTTTTCTGCGGTGCGCATTCGCAAGGAAGAAGGACACATGAGCGATCCCGTACGGCAGGATGATTTTGAAAACCGGGTGTTGGCGTTGCTGGAAAACGAGAAAGCCAAGGCCGCGGACTGGATCGCCGCGCTGGAGGAGGGGCGCGCAGGGGACGTTTCTTCGGCCACCCGCGAATGGGCCGCGATGGCGCAAGAAGCGTTGTCGAAGGCGGGGAATGTCGAAGGGGGCATTGCGCTTCTGAAATGGCGCGCGGAGAACACCCCGCCCGAGCAAATGACTTCGAAGGATTGGCTGAAGGCCGCCGATCTGGTCGCGGGGTCGAATCCCCATCTGCTGGCGTTGATCCAGGAGGCGGGCTTCGGGCAGCGGCTGGCCGCGCGCGAATGCGTCCGGCGCTTCCGCCTGCTCCAGAGCCTGAAACCCGGCGCGCTGTGCCTGCACCGGACCTGGGGATTCGGCGTGGTGCAGAAGGCGGATTCGCTCTACAAGAAGATCGACATCAATTTCCGGGGCCGTCCGGGGCACGGGCTGGCCATGAAGGTGGCGGCCGAGACCTTGGAGGTTCTGGACGAAAGCCATCTGCTGGCGCGGTTGCACAAGGACCGGGACGCCATCCAGCAGCAGGTGAAGGAATCGCCGGCGGACGTGGTGCGGGCCGCGCTGGCCAGCTTCGGCCCGTTGACGGCCGGCGCGCTGCAGGAGAAACTGGTCCAGTCCGGCGTGGTGCCGGAAGGGGATTGGAAGCGTTTTTGGGACGGCGCCCGCAAGGTGCTCAAGGCCGACCCGATGGTGAACGTCCCCGCGAAGCGCACCGATCCGATCCGGCTGCTCGACCGGGCCTTTGGCTACGACGATTCGTGGTTCGACCGTCTGGCGAACGAGCGCGACATCAAAACCATTCTGGATCGCGCGCGCGAGCTGGCGGAAAATCCCGCGAGCCTGGCGGCGATCCAGCCGGCGCAAAAGCAGATCCTGGCGAACCGCATGACGTTCGTGTTGAAGGGGGCGACGAGCCGCCAGCCCGGGCTCAAGCTGATGGGGGCGATGCTGGCCTCCCGCCTGAACCTCGAAGCCCCCGCTTGCGATTGGTCGGCCGCCCTCCGCGAATTCCTGCAAGGATCCGCCATTGTCCCGTTGTTGCATGACCTGCCTGCCCGCGAACTGAAGCCGACGCTGGAATTTCTTTGGACGCAGGACGCGGATTCCACCCGTTCGGTGTTGTTGACGCAGTTGCGCCATCTGCATTTCGGCGCCTTGCAGGAGACGATGGATCTGCTGCTGCGGCAGGGCGCCGGCGAAGCGTGCCGGCAAATTTTCGCGGAAGCCTGCGCCACGCATCTGATCCGCGAGGAGATGCTGCTGTGGGCCCTGCGGAATCCGGAGCGGCGCGAAGCCTGGGATTTGCCCTTGCCCGCGGTCTTGGCGCCGCTGGTGGTGGAGGAACTGGAACAGGACTACATGGGCGACCGGCTCAAAACGCAGAAGATGCTGCGCGAGAAGTTCGAGGAGGCCGACTGGCTCCGGTCCGTTTTCGACGGCCTGACGCAGGGGCGGCAAATGGACTTCTTCAAGCGCCTGAACCTGTCGCCGGCCTGGCCGGGACTGGACCGCCAGGTGCTGCAGGCCAAGATCCTGAAGCTCTATCCGCATCTGCAGTCCGTGATCACGGGCACGGCGGATGGCGTGCCGGTGGCCACCTATGGGGCGGTGACCTCCCATCGGTCCTACCGTGAACGGCAGGAACAGTTCGAGAAGCTGATCAACGTGGACATTCCCGCCAACGCGAAGGTGATTGGCGTGGCGCGAAGCGAAGGCGATCTGCGCGAGAATGCCGGATACAAAGCCGCGAAGGACATGCAAGCCTTGCTGATGTCGCGGCGCGCGGAACTCGAGAACATGATTTCAAAGGTTCGGCCGACCGACTTTTCCGAAGCGCCGCGCGGCGTGGCCGGCGTGGGGTCGACCGTGACGCTGGAATATCCCGGCGGGCATGTCGAGCACTTCCACATCCTGGGTGAATGGGACCAGCAACCGGAGAAGCATATCATCTCCTCCAACACCCGGATGGCCAAGGCGCTGGCCGGCAAAAAGCCCGGCGACAAGGTCATGGTGCCGACGGAAGAAGGCCCGGAAGTGGAATGCCTCTTGCAGTCGGTCGCGGAACTTTCCCCTGAGATCAAGGAATGGGTGAAGTGAGATGAATCTCAAGGAACAGTGGGACCACTACCTGTCCCACGACGCCCCGCCCTTCGTGCAGTTCGTGAAGTACGGGCTGGCGGGCGGCATCGCGACGGTCGCGCACATCCTGATGTTTTTCCTGGCGGGATTCTTCCTGTTCCCGTGCGTGTCTGCGGAAGATCCCTTGGTGAAGTTGTTCGGGCTGGCAACGCCCGCGGTGGTGGAGGCCTTGCGCGCCCGCCATGCGGTGTACTCGAACATGGCCGCGTTCCTGGTGTCGAACACGGTGTGCTACATCATCAACCGCCTGTTCGTGTTTCGTCCGGGTCGCCACCCCATCGCGATCGAATTCCTGCTGTTTCTGGCGGTGTCAGCTGTCAGCATGCTCGTCGGCACGACGCTGATGGGCGTGTTGATCAAGCAATTCGCCATGCAGACCACCTACGCGTTCGGGGCGAACATCCTCAGTTCGCTGGCGATCAACTACGTCATGCGGAAATTCTTCGTCTTCAAGGGGTAGGCGTTCCGGGGAAGCCGGGAGACGCAGGCGGCGGTTGGGGGCCGCCTTTTTTCATTTTCCAGGGTATTTCGGACTTAATTCATTTCGCAATATGAGGTGAAGGAATTTCCGGGTTTCCGTCAAAACTGTTTTCACGATTCACTTTTTGCTTGTCCAACCATATCGGAATTAATTAACTCCGAAATATATGAAAAGGGAGTTCATCGGCCCATTGAATCCAACCCTTTGGCGGACCTGCCGGATTCTATCCGGAAAAACCCGGCTTGCGTTGCTTCGGCGGTTGTTGCAGGAGCCGGGGCAGACGGTCACCCAACTGGCCAAGGCGGAGGGATTGAGCTTGCCCCGCGCCAGCCAAGAGTTGCGGCGGCTGCACTCGCGCGGATTGCTGCAGGCGGAGCGCATCGGGGCGTTCGTGCGCTATTGGCCGCAGCCGGATCCGCAGGTGTCGACGGCCAAGCCCATCCTGCAGGCGGTCCGCGACATGTGGGATCGGTTTCCGCTGGAGGGGGAGGCTCACATCCAATCCATTGCGGAGGGGCTGTCCTATCCTCGGAGAATCGACATGGTCCGGGAATTGAAGAAGGGGGCGATCGGCGGCGCGGCGCTGCAAGCGGCGGTCCGGCTGCCAACGGTTTCGCTGTGGCGTCATTTCCGCGCGCTGCAGCAAAGCGGCTGGGTGGAGCGCGAGGGTCGGCTTTGGAGGGTGGCCCCCAACGACTATCCGTTGGCGGAGTGCCTGATGAATCTTCTATAGGAAGCGCGCACGGGAGGTGGCTCAGGCGAGGGCTTGGGCGATCAGGGCGCGCGCGGCGGCGAGGGCTTCGGCGAGCTTGGCGGGATCCTTGCCGCCGGCCTGGGCCTTGTCGGGCTTGCCGCCGCCGCCGCCGCCCGCGACCTTGGCGATCGCGCCGACGAGCTTGCCGGCGTGGACGCCCTTGGCCTGCGCCGCGGAACCGGCATTCAGGATGAAGGTGATTTTCCCCTCCGCGACGGACGCCAGCAAAATGACGCTGTCGGGCGTCTGCTTGCGCAGGCTCTCGACCAGGGCGCGCAGGGGATCGGCCTCGAGTTCGCCGACGGATTCAATCAGGACGGGGATGCCGCCGACCGGGGCGAATTTATTCACCAGCGCGGCGCCTTTTTCGAGGGCGCTCTTTTCGGCGGCGGCCTTGAGTTCCTTTTCAAGCTTCTGGGTCTGTTCGAGGAGGGACTCGACGCGCGCGGGGAGATCGGCGGCGCCGATGGAGAGGCGCTGGGCGAGGGAAGCGAGGATGGCATGCTCCTGCGCGGTGTGGTCGCAGGCGACGAGGCCGGTCTGGGCCTCGATGCGGCGGACGCCGGCGGCGATGGAGGTTTCCATGACGATGCGGAAGGGACCGATGTCGCCGCTGCGGTCGACATGGGTGCCGCCGCAGAGCTCGCGCGAGATGCCTTCGGTGTCGACGACGCGGACGACATCGCCATATTTCTCGTCGAAGACGGCGATGATGCCGGAGCCGGGGATGTCCTTGAGCGGCAGCTCGTAGGTCTTCACGGGGCGGTTGGCGACGATGTATTCGGTGACGAGGCGCTCGATGGCGTCGAGCTGCTGCGCGGTGAGGGCCTCGAACCAGGTGAAGTCGAAGCGGAGGCGCTCGGGGGAGACATAGGAGCCGGCCTGCTTGATGGAATCGGAGCCGAGCACCTTGCGGAGGGCAGAGTTGAGCAGATGGGTGGCGGTATGGTGGCGGCGGATGGCGGCGCGGCGGGCTTCATCCACGGTGGCGACGACGGCGGCGCCCTTGGCGAGCGAGCCCTTGGTCAGCACGCCCTTGTGGAGGAGGATGCCTTGGGCGGGCTTGCGGGTGTCGGTGACGTTGAACAAGGCGCCGTTGCAGGTCGTGATGACGCCGGTGTCGCCGACCTGTCCGCCGGACTCGGCGTAGAAGGGGGTGGCTTCGAGCAGCAGTTCGGCGGGCTGGCCTTCGGCGAGGGACTCGACGATCTGCCCGCCGGAGAGGATGGCGACGAGGCCGGTGCCGTTGGAGAGCGAGGTATAGCCGGTGAAAGCCGACTGGATGCCCTGCTCGACGAAGTGGGCGACGAGGTCGTTCTCGGCGCCGGAGTTGTCCTTGCGGGCGGCGCGGGCGCGGGTGCGCTGCTCGTCCATGAAACGGTCGAAAGCGGGGGAGTCGACGGCGTAGCCCTTTTCGGTGGCCATGAGGACGGTGAGGTCGAAGGGAAATCCATAGGTGTCGTAGAGCTTGAAGGCTTCGGCGCCGGGGAAGGCCTTGGAACCGGTGCGCTCCAGCTCGGCGATCACGGCGTCGAAGTGGGCGATGCCGCGGTCGAGGGTGGCGGAGAAGGATTCCTCCTCGGCGCGGAGGGCGCGGACGATTTCGGTCCGGCGGGCGGCGAGTTCCGGGAAGAAGGGCGCCATCTGTTTTTCGAGGACGGGGAAGAGCTCGCAGAGGAAGGGCTTCTTCAAGCCGAGGTTGCGGCCGAAGCGGGCGGCGCGGCGCAGGAGGCGGCGCAGGACGTAGCCGCGGCCGTCGTTGGAAGGCATGACGCCATCGGCGATGGCGAAGGAAAGCGTGCGCAGGTGGTCGGCGACGACGCGCATGGCCACGGCGTTCTCGCCGTCGGTGTACGGCACGCCGGCCAGCTTGGCGACGGCATCGATGAGCGGCATGAAGACATCGGTGTCGTAGTTGGACTTCTTGCCCTGGATGACGGCGACGACGCGTTCGAAGCCCATGCCGGTGTCGACGCACTTGGCCGGCAGCTCGTCGAGGGAGCCGTCGGACTTGCGGTTGTACTGCATGAAGACGTTGTTCCAGATCTCGATGACCTCGGGGGAGCCGGCGTTGACCATCTCGGGGCCGCAGCCGTTTTCGGTGTTGTCGAAATGGATTTCGGAGCAGGGGCCGCAGGGGCCGGTCTCGCCCATTTCCCAGAAGTTGTCCTTTTCGCCGAAGCGCAGGATGTGGGTGGGGTCGATGCCGGGCATGGTTTTCCAGATGTTCTCGGCCTCGTCGTCGGTCTTGTAGACGGTGACCCAGAGGCGATTCTTCGGCATTTTCCAGACGACGGTGAGCAGTTCCCATGCCCAGGCGATGGCCTCGCGCTTGTAGTAGTCGCCGAAGGACCAGTTGCCGAGCATCTCGAAGAACGTGTGGTGATAGGTATCGCGGCCGACTTCCTCGAGGTCGTTGTGCTTGCCGGAGACGCGGATGCACTTCTGGGTGTCGGCGACGCGCTTCCAGGACGACTTGCGCGCGCCGAGGAAGATCTCCTTGAACTGGTTCATGCCGGCGTTGGCGAACAGGAGCGTGGGGTCGGTCGGCAGGACGACGGGGGAAGAGGGGACGATCTCGTGCTGCTTCGAGGCGAAGAAGTCGAGGAACGACTGGCGGATTTCGGCTGCGGTCATCATGAGGCGGCTCCTGGTTCGAAGTTTTCCACGCAATGGAAAACTTTTTCGCGGTTTTTCCACGCAATGGAAAAAAGTTTTCCACAGCGTGGAAAAAGCGGAGGCGATTTTTCCACACTGTGGAAAAAAGGGAAGCTTCAATTTGGGGCGCCGTTTCCTGCGCGGGGAAGTTTCAGGGTTTCGCGGGGGGGGCGGCCTGGAAGGCGTCGAGCAGGTGGCGCAGGGCGGCCTGGGTGGCGGCGGCGCGGATTTCGGGGCGGGCGCCGGAGAACCGGTGTTCGAACGTGGCGGTGCCGGCCGGGCTGGCGACGGCCAGGAAGACGAGTCCGACGGGCTTTCCGGGGGTGCCGCCCCCGGGGCCGGCGATGCCGGTGATGGAGACCGCGAAATCGGCGTTGGTGCAGGCGCGGGCGCCTTCGGCCATGGCGCGGGCGGTTTCGGGGCTGACGGCCCCGTGGGCGGCGAGCATTTCCGGCGGCACGCCCAGCAGGCGGGTTTTGAGGGAGTTGGCATAGGCGACGATGCCGCCGAGATACCAGGCGGAACTGCCGGGCAGATCGGTGAGCGCGGCGCCGACGAGGCCGCCGGTGCAGGATTCGGCGGTGGCCAGCGTCCGGTTATGCGCGAGGAGCGCGTCGGCGATTTGCCTCGGAAGCATTTCCATGGCCGGAAGTCTATGCCACCCCGCGCGGTTTGAAAAGTCTTCGCGGGACATTTTCGGGGGGGCGTGGCAGACTGGACCCTATGAAAACGGTCGTAGTGACAGGGGCGGGCGGGCTGGTGGGCTCGGAGACGGCGCGGCATTTCTGCGCGCAGGGGTTCCGCGTGATCGGGGTGGACAACAATTTGCGGGAGTATTTCTTCGGGCCGGAGGCGTCGACGAAGTGGGCGGTGGAGGAGCTGAGGCGGGCGCATCCGGACGCGTTCGCGGCGGTGGCGGCCGACATCCGGGACTTCGCGGCGATGCGGAAGGTGTTCGAAGGGGCGGGGCCGATCGACCTGGTGGTGCACGCGGCGGCGCAGCCGTCGCACGACTGGGCGGCGCGGGAGCCGTTCACGGATTTCGGGGTGAACGCGCAGGGCACGCTGAATCTGCTGGAAGCGACGCGGCAGTGCGCGCCGGAGGCCGCATTCATCTTCACGTCGACGAACAAGGTCTATGGCGACGCGCCGAACCGGCTGCCGCTGGAGGAGCGGGCGACGCGCTGGGAGTGCGTCGAGGGGCCGTATGCGGACAAGGGCATCGACGAAACGATGAGCATCGACCAGACGACGCATTCGCTGTTCGGCGCGTCGAAGGTGGCGGCGGACGTGATGGTGCAGGAGTACGGGCGCTATTTCGGGATGAAGACGGGCGTGTTCCGCGGCGGCTGCCTGACGGGGCCCCGGCACTCGGGCGCGGAGCTGCACGGGTTCCTGGCGTATCTGATGAAGTGCGCGGCGACGGGGCGGGAGTACCGGATCTTCGGCTACCAGGGCAAGCAGGTGCGCGACAACATCCACAGCGCAGACCTGGTGTCGTCGTTCGAGCATTTCTACCGCGCGCCGCGGGCGGGCGAAGTCTACAACATGGGCGGGAGCCGGTTCAGCCATTGCTCGATGATGGAGGCCGTCGCGCTGTGCGAGGAGATCAGCGGCCGCAAGATGAAGACGACCTATGTGGAGACGAACCGCACGGGCGACCACATCTGGTGGGTGAGCGATGTCTCCAAGTTCGCCGCGCACTATCCGGGTTGGAAGCTGACGAAGACGGTGCGGGACATCCTGGGGGAAATCCTCGAATACAACCTGCCGCGCTGGAAAAAGGAAGGCTGAGGGGCGGGCATGGAAGCGGCTCGGTTGACATTCATCTTCTGTGACGGACAATTGCTGGTGCGGGCGGGGGGGCTGGAGCCGGCGCCGGCCGAAATCCTGCCGGACCTGCTGGCGGGGCGCGCGGTGAAGGACACGTTCACGGTGCGCCCGCAAGGGGTGGTTGCGACGGAGGTGTCCGGCGCGGCGGAACATCCGCCGGCGGGATGCGAATGGGTGCGGTTGCGGCGGCTGATCGCGGCGGGCGCGCCGGATGCGGTGGCCGCGTGCCGCGCGCTGGGGTTGCTGAATTGGCGGGCGAAGCACCGGTTTTGCGGGGTGTGCGGCGCGCCGCTGGGGGAGCATCCGACCGAGGTGGCGCACCGGTGCGAAGCGTGCGGCCACACGGATTATCCAAGCGTGTATGCGGCGGTGATCGTGCGGGTGGAGAAGGACGGGAAGATCCTGCTGGCGCGGCACGTGCAGCGGAGCCAGGAATTCTTCACCTGCCTGGCGGGCTATGTGGAAGTCGGCGAATCGCTGGAGGACTGCGTGCGCCGCGAGGTGCGCGAGGAAGTCGGCATCGAGGTGGCGGACGTGCGCTACGTGTGCAGCCAGCATTGGCCGTATCCCAACCAGCTCATGCTGGCGTTCAAGGCGCGCTGGGCGGCGGGGGAATTGAATCTGCAGGCCAGCGAACTCGCGGAGGCGCGCTGGTTCGATCCGGCGGATCTGCCGAACATACCGCCCGAGGGGTCGGTGGCCTACCGGTTGATCCGGGGGCTGGTTTGATCAGAACCGCATGAAGTAATTGTGCTGTTTTTCGTGGCCGAGGGTGGTGGGGTCGCCATGGCCGGGGTAGACGGCGAGGGGGTCGGGGAGGGCGGCGAGCTTGTGGAGGGAGCGGGTGAGGGCGCGGGGGTCGCCGCCGGGGAGGTCGGTGCGGCCGGCGGTGCCGCGGAACAGGGTGTCGCCGGTGAAGAGGGCCCGGTCGTCCTCGAGCCGCCAGCAGATGCCGCCGGGGGTGTGGCCGGGGGTATCGATGACGGACCAGCGCGCGCCGGCGAGTTCGAAGACGTCGCCTTCCTTGACGAGGACGAGGGGGGCTTTGGGCTTGTCGGGGGCGTCGTAGAAGCCGGGGAGGTTGTTTTGGGCGGAGAAGCACCACGCGGCGTCCCGCGCATGGATGTAGATGGGGGCGGGACAAGCGGCGGAGAGGGGGGCGAGGGCGGTGAGATGGTCGACATGGCCGTGGGTGAGCAAGTAGGCGACGACGGTGGCGCCGAGTTCGCGCAGGCGGGCGAGCAGTTGCGGGGCGTCGTCGCCCGGATCGATCACGACGGTCTGGCGCGTGGCGGGATTGGTGGCGAAATAACAATTTTCTTCGATAAAACCGGTGACTCGTGCTTCAATGTCCATGGAATGAACCCACCAGATTTGAATCGCGGCGTCAAGGGCGGAGGGGGCGTCGTGTTGACGGCGTCGGGGCGGGGCGTGGGG
>SABN01000040.1 GCA_009928955.1 Opitutia bacterium
GCTTATAGCTGCGCGTATGATGCCGCCGCCGGGCCACCACCGGCACCTCGTTCCCCGAGGCCGTTCCTTGAGACACTTCCGATTCCATTTTCCATGCCTTTCCGCCCTATGCTTCTTCGGTCAGCTTTGTGTCTCATTGTCATTGGCACATAGGGGGTGTGGAAAACCCGAGCCGCGAGTTCCCGCGCCTTGGCGTGGCAAGCGGCAAGGGGGGGGCGGGTTCTAGGGGTGGGGCTGGTAGGGGAGGGAGGAATGGTGGACGTTGATGCGCAGGCGTCCTTGGGGGTCCCGGACATAGCCGAAGGTGAATTCGACCTGGGTTTCCGCGCCGGTGCCGGCGTCGGTGAAATAATAGTGGCCCATGGCGGCGGCGGAATCGCTGTCGATGGCGATCTCCTGATCGCCGAAGCGGACCTGCGACCACGGCTGGAGGGCGAAACCGTGGTCTTCGGGCACCGAACCTTTCACGAAGTAGGAGACCGCGCGGTCGAGGTCGGGCCGGAAGGGCTGTGCGGCGGCCTTGGTGGGCTTGAACAGGACGGGGCCCAGATCGTAGGCATAGAGGGTTTCAACCGTTTGGCGGGCCAGCGCCTGGACGTCGTCGCCTTGGACGGAAGCCTCGCCCAAGGCCACGATGGCCTCGCCCCAGGCCTGCTGGGCGGCGCGGATCTCCTCCCGCGTGATGGGTTCCGCGGCGAACGCGGCGGCGCACAGGTGGATCAGCATCCAGAGGGCAACGGAGCTTCGGGTCATGGGCGTTCTCCTTTGAAGAACCAGAATAGCTTGGGCTTTCCCGGCGGGAAAGCCGGAAATGCGCCGGATCCGGATTTTCAGATCTCCCGACCTTGGCGTCCGCTTCCTGCCGTTCCCCGGGCAAAAAGAATTGCGTTCGGGGCGGGGGGGGGATAGGGTGTTTTGCGCTCGCCGGGACGGGTTTTCGGCGGGCGGGACCGGGCTCCGCCCGGGCCGGTTGTCACGGGTTGGGTCCCATGCGACGGAGGCGGCCAAAACCCCGCCAGGGCCGGAAGGCAGCAACGGTATGGCCGTTCTTCCGGGTGCCGTGGGTGTCCTGGCCCGTGACGGCCGGCTCGGACGGAGCGCGGGCGGCAGATCCATCGGGAGAAAACAGCATGGCCTATGAGGTTTTGGCGCGGAAATGGCGCCCGCAACAGTTTCAGGACGTGGTCGGCCAGGAGCACGTCATCCAGACGCTCTCGCGCGCGATCCAGACGGGACGGGTGGCGCATGCGTACCTGTTCGTGGGGCCGCGGGGGACGGGCAAGACGACCACCGCCCGCCTGCTGGCGAAGGCGCTCAATTGCATGAAGCGGGGGAAATCGCCCGACCCGTGCGACGACTGCGACTCGTGCCGGGAGATCGTCGCGGGCAACAGCCTGGACGTGATCGAGATCGATGGCGCCTCGAACAACAACGTGGAGCAGGTGCGCGAGCTGCGCGACAACGTGCGCTACGCTCCGGCGCGGGGGCCCTGCAAGATCTACATCATCGACGAAGTGCACATGCTCAGTCCGGGGGCGTTCAACGCCCTGCTCAAGACGCTGGAAGAGCCGCCCGCCCACGTGAAGTTCCTGCTGGCGACGACCGATGTCCACAAGGTGCCGGCCACGATCTTGTCGCGCTGCCAGCGCTTCGATCTGCGCCGCATCGGCCTGAAGGAGATCGTCGGCCGCCTGCGGGAGATCGCGGTGGCGGAAAAGTGGAAGGTGAGCGAAGCGGCGCTGCTGGCGATCGCGCGCGGCGCGGAAGGGGGGTTGCGCGACGCGGAATCGGCGCTGGACCAGATCGTCTCGTTCCAGGGGGAGAAGATCGAGGAAGCGGATGTGCTGGGGGTGTTCGGGCTGGTGTCGTGGACGACCCTGGATCGCTTGGCGACGGCGGTGTTGAAGGGCGATTCGGCGGTGGCGCTGAAGATCGTTGCCGAGCTGGACGAAGGCGGGCGCGACCTGCAGCGGCTGGTGCAGGAGCTGCTCGGGCACTTCCGGAACGTGCTGGTGTGGAAGCATGCGCCCGAGCTGGCGGATTCGTTCGACCTGACGGCCGCGCAGCTCGACGGGCTCAAGGCGCAGGCGGCGCTCGCCGACGGCGAGAAGCTGCTGCGCGTGGTGGAGATTTTGACGGAGGCGGCGAGCCAGGCGCGGTTCGCGCTGTCGCGCCGCACCGTGGTGGAGGTGGCGCTGCTGAAGGCGGCGCGCGCGGCCACCGTGGTCAGCCTCGACGAATTGATCGCGCAGATCCAGAATGGTTCGGCGGACGAGGACGCGCCGGCGTCGTCCGCCGTTTCCCCCTCCTCTCCGGCGCGCGCGGCGGCGCCTCCGCCACCAGCGTCCAAAGGGCATTCGCCCAAGGACGAGCTGGCGCATCTGAAGAGCCGCTGGCCGTCGCTGCTGGCGGTGATCGGCGAGACCGCGCAGCTGGCCGCGCCCCTGCTGAAGGAAGCCGAGCCGCTGCGGGTGGAGGGCGAGCACGTGACCCTCGGATTCGATCCGGAGTTCGGCGAGCACCTGAAGCGCGTGGACACCACGCGGACCCGGATGGCGATCGAGAAGGCCATCGGCCACGAATTGAAGCGCCCCATCGGCGTGAAGTTCGTGTTGGAAGACCGCCCGCAGGCGGAGGTGGACGCGGAGACCCGGGCCGAGACGCCGCCGCCGGCGAAGCCCGCGGCGGCCGGGCCGAAGGCGCCCAAGGGCGCCGCGGCGAAACGGAATCTGGCCGAGGATCCCATCGTGAAGAAGACGATGGAGGAATTCGGCGGCGAATTGTTCGACATACGCGAATAGAAGGAGACGGATCCCATGGCGAATATCATGAAATTGATGAAGCAGGCCGCGGACATGCAGAAGAACATGGCCAAGGCGCAGGAATCGCTGGCGTCGCTCGAGCTGGAGCACAGCAGCGGCGGCGGGGCCGTGACGGTCAAGATCAGCGGCGATGGGAGCATCACCGCGCTCCGGATCGATCCCAAGGTCGTCCAGGCGGGCGACGCGGAGATGCTGGAGGATCTGGTGCTGACGGCGGTGCGCGGCGCGCAGGAGCTGGCGAAGGAAACCGCCGCGAGCGAAATGAAGAAGCTGACCGCCGGCATGGACCTGCCGCCGGGCTTCGGGTTCTAGGAGGCCGCATGGACCCGCTGGGTCAGTTGACGGAGGCGCTGGCGAAGTTGCCGGGCATTGGCCGGCGGACGGCGGAACGGCTGGCCGTGCATTTGGCGCGGAACCCCGCGGGGGCGGCGCGCGAACTGTCCGCGGCCATCGAGGAGGCGCGGGCCCGGCTGACGGCTTGCAAGCTGTGCGGGAGCGTGACCGCGAAGGAGGAGAATCCTTGCCGGCTCTGTTCGGATGCGCGGCGCGAGGATGCGATCCTGTGCGTGGTGGAGGACCCCTCCGACATCGCGCTGATCGAGCGCAGCGGGGAATACCGCGGACGTTATTTCGCGCTGATGGGGAAGATTTCGCCGATGCGCGGCGAGGGGATCGGCGATCTGCGCCTGCCGGCGCTGCTGGCGCGCGCGGCGGCGGCGAAGGAAGTGCTGCTGGCGCTGAACTGCGACGTGGAGAGCGAAGCGACAGCGTCCTATCTGCGGCATGTCCTTTCGCAGAAGCTGCCGAAATTGAAGATCAGCCGCTTGGCGCTGGGGATTCCGGCGGGGAGCGCCATCGCGTTCTCCGATCCGGTCACGCTGGGGCGCGCGATCCGCGGCCGCACCGAGGCGTAAACGCGGGATCTGACGGATCTGTCTGATCCGACGGATCGGTCGGATTAAAAAAACGGCGCGGATTTCTCCGCGCCGGTTTGCGTTGACGAAGGCGCGAGCCTATTTCTTCTTGGCCTTCTTGGCGGCCTTGGCCTTGGGGGGCAGCCAGGCGACGATGCGGCACATGCTGGATTCGAGCTCGATGCCGCGGAGCGGGAAGCAGCCGATCCAGCAGCGGGTGCTGCCGAGCTTGGCGATTTCGCCGGCGATGTTTTCGGCGTGCACGAGCTTCTTGGGGAAGAGCTTCAGATGCATGACCTGATAGAACTCCTTCATCGGATAGAGTTCGTCGAAGGTCTTGCCATAGACCTTCTTCAGCTTGGCGTCGCACTCCTTGAAGCTGCCGGGATGCCAGGTGCGGATGATGGTGTTCATGGGGTGGTCCGCGCTGCCGCAGTCCACGCCGATCCACCGGATCTGCATCTTGAGGGCCCACTCGTGGAAATCGGGGCTGGGGCCGGGGTGCTTCACGAAGTAGCGGATTTCGTCGCCGGTCTTCTGGTCCCACGAATAGCGGTGGTAGCCGGTGTTGATGATCAGGATGTCGCCCTTCTTGACCTCGACCTTGTCGGTGATCATCTTGGGGGTGTAGATCGAGTAGTCGGAGACGTCCTTGGAGATGTCCACCACGACGCCGGGACCGACCCATTCGTTGAGCGGCACGTCGCCGATGGGGCGTCCGGCGGGATAGAAATGGATCTCGCCGTCCATATGGGTGCCGACGTGGTTGCTGGTGGTGATGATCTGGCCGTTGGCGCCCTGGCCCATGTGGGCGCCGGCGATGCGCTTGAAGTACTGGATGCCGAGGGGCATGTAGGACGGCCACGGGGGCGTGTGGATGCTCAGGCGCATCGTCAGATCGTACATCCGGGCATTGCCCATGAAGTCGATGAATTGGTTGTTGTTCATGCGTAGTCCTTTCGTGTTGCTTTAAAATACCCTATTTCAGCAATTTCGCGAGGGCGTCGTAGGCCTTGGCGAAGGGGGCCATGGGGGCGGAGACGATGCCGGCGCCGACCTGGCCGACGCCGGCCTGCTTGTGGGCGACGCCGGTGTCGATGACGGGGACGCGGTTCCGTTCGACGACCTTGCGGACGTCGATGCCGGTGGGGGTGCCGCGGAAGTCGAGGGCGGGGATCTGGTACATGCGACTTTCGCCGGCGGTGATCTCGTACATTTCGCGCGTGTAGCGCAGGGCGTCGGCGGCGGCGCCGCCGACGAACTGGACGATGGCCGGGGCGGCGGCGATGGCGAAGCCGCCGAGGCCGCCGGTCTCGGTGATGGCGCTGTCGCCGATGTCGGGGTTGGCGTCGTCCTTGGTGAAGCCGGCGAAATAGAGCGCGTCGGGCACCTCGGCGGGGGCGGTGAACCAGAGGTCGCCGGTGCCGGCGAGCTGCACGCCGAAATCGGTGCCGTTGCGGGCCATGACCAGGGCGATGGAGCTGCCCTTGATGTTGCGCGCGGCATCGAGCGTGGCCTTGCAGGCGGGCATGGAGAGGTTGAGGAAGAAATGGTCGTTGCCGTTGATGAAGTTGAGGACGGCGATGGCGTCCTCCTGGCTGTCGCAGGTGGCGACGATGGCGGGGGCGAGCGTGCGGTAGAGCAGGGAAGTGCCGGCGCGGTTGCGGTTGTGGACCTCGTCGCCCATGTGCAGGGCCTGCGCGATCAGATTCTTCAGGTCGATGGGGCCGGAATGGGCCACGGCGGCTTTGAGAACGGGGTAGAGGGTGTTCTCCATCCACTTGAGGCGCTTGGTGACTTCCTCGCCGAACGCGCCGTAGCGCAGGACCTTGCCGAGGCCTTCGTTGAGCGTGCAATAGGCGAAGTTGCCGAACTTCTCGTTGTGGATGATCATCACCGGCATGGAGGGGGTGACGATGCCCGCCATGGGGCCGACGGCGCCATGCTCGTGGCAGGGGGCGTAGTGGATTTTTCCGGAGGAAGCCAGCTTCTCGGCTTCCTCGATGGAAGAGGCGCGGCCTTCGTAGACGAGGCCGGCCATGACGCCGCCGCGCATGGGTCCGCACATGCGGTCCCACGTGATGGGCGGGCCGGCGTGGAGGATGGTGTCCTCGGACATGCCGGGGACGACGTTGCGGGCGAGGTCGAGGCCGACGAACTTGGGGGTGCCGGCGAGGAGGATGTCCATCACCTTCTGGTTGGCCTTCTCGATCTTGGCCGCGCGCTTGGCGAGGATGGCCTCGGATTCGGGGGCGACCTCGACGGGCGGGCGCCACTCCACCTGGATGGCGGCGGCGGACGCCTTCTCGCAGTTTTCCTTGAAGGACTCGATGCCGACGTTGACGACCTGGAGGGGGGACGAAAACAACTTTTGGATGCTCATGGCGGATTCCTTGGCGATTAGCGGTTGTTGCGGACCACCTCGGCGGCGATGAAGCCGGCGAGCTTGCAGGCGGCGGCGTTGGTGAGTTGCACATGGGCGCCGGCGGCCCGGAGTGCTTCGACGACTTGCGCGCGGTTCTGCGGATCGCCGACGGTGCCGGTGACGCCGGCGACGACGAAGACTTTTTTGGCCGCCTTTTGGATCACGGGGACCAGTTCGGCGGCGGGGTCGAGGTTGGCGCCGTAGCCGAGGACGACGTCGATCAAGATCACGGCGGTTTCGGGATGGGCGGCCTCGTCGAGGATCATCTTGTTGCGCAGGGTGTAGTCGATCATCGGGTGGGCGCGGCCGACGGTGAATTCGTCCTCGCCCAGGTCGATGATGGCGTTCTTTTCGGGCTTCCAGGCGCTCTTGAGCTTGTGGGAGTCGCCGAGCGGGGCGTTGGAATAGACATGGCGGAGGACGCCGTCGAGGACGACCTGGGCCTCGGCGCAGAAGGTGCCGCCGCTGAAGAGCCCGCGCAGGTAGCGGCCTTGGGGCTTCCGGCGCTTGGCGACGATGGCGCGCGCTTCGTCCTTGAGGATTTCGTCGCGCCGGACGAGGCGTTCAATGGCTTTCACGGGATCTTGGCCGTTGGCATGGGCGACGGCGAGGAGGGCCGCCTGTTCGAGCGTGGCGGGGGTGCCGCCTTCGCCGATGAGCAGGGCGACGACGGGTTTCTGGATCTTGCGGATGAGGGTGTAGATTTTCTTGAGCACGCCCGGCTGGGGGGGCTTGGCGACGAGGAGGAGGACCTTGGTGGCGGGGTCGTCGGCGAGCGCCTGCATGGCATCGAGGAAGGTGATGCCGCCGACGGCGTCCTTGATGTCGCGGCCGCCGGTGCCGATGGCTTGGGAGACGCCGGAGCCCTCGTTGGCGATGATGCAGGAGACCTCCTGGGTGCCGGTGCCGGCGGCGCCGACGATGCCGATGGGGCCGCGCGGCACGACGTTGGCGAAGGCGAGGGGGACGCCGTTGAGGATGGAGGTGCCGCAGTCGGGACCCATCACGATCAGGCCCTTCTTGTGGGCGGCCTTTTTGAGGGCGACTTCGTCCTCGAGGGAGACGTTGTCGGAAAAGAGCATCACGTGCAGGCCTTTTGCAAGCGCTTTGCGCGCCTCGCGGGCGGCATGGCGGCCGGCGACGGAGATGAGGGCGAGGTTGGCGCCGGGGAGGGCGGCGACGGCGGAGGCGATGTCGCGCGGGACGGGTGCGGCGGAAGCGCCGGCGGCGGCGGGCTTCTTCTTGCGGGAGAGCATGTCCTCGGCTTTGGAGAGGGCCTCGTTCGCGGCCTTGGCGTCCTTGGTCTTCACCACGATCAACAGATCCTGGTCGCCGGTCTTCTTGAACTCGGGAAGGAGGAGGCCGGACATGTCGAGGATGGACTTGTTGGCCTCGGTGGCCATGACGACGGAGGCCTCGACGACGCCGGGGAGGCCGGCGACTTCGCGCCCCGTGCGCATGAGGGTGACGGAATCGAAGTAGAAGCCCTGCTTGATGCGACCGGAAATGTTCATTTGTTTTCTCTCCTGGAGGACCCGGCGGCACAGGCCGCCCGCCGAACCAGAATCCTTACCACACCGCCGGGCGGCGCGCGAGGGGAAAAAGCCATTTTCCGCTCCGCCGGAGGACAAAAAAATCCTGCCGCCGGGCGGCGGCAGGACGGGGGCCGGCGGGGCTTCTAGAAGCCGATCCGGACGGCGGCGCCGAGGAAGACGGTGTCGGTGTCGATGGCGTCGAACGCGTCTTCCAGGTCCACTTCGCTGTTGAAGCGATAGCTGCCGGAGATGTCGAGATAGAGGCTGGGGAGGACCTCGAGATCCAGGCCGACCTTCAGGGCGAAGAAAGGATCGTCGGCCCATTCGCCGTCTTGGTTGACGATGCCGACGCCGGCGGCGGCATAGATGGCCTTCCCGAGCAGCAGGTAGGCGGCCGGGGCGATGGCGTCCTCGCCGAACATGTCGGGCAGGAATTCGACATCGGCCTGCAAGCCGATCAAAGTGGGCCAGTACTGGTAGGAAGCGAGATAGCTGAGCCCATTGTCGTCGAAGTCCTCATCGAGGTCGTCGAGGGCCATCCAGTAATTTGCGCCCACGCCGATGCGGTGGGCGTTGTCTCCCGCTTGGACGGCGGGAAGGAAGAAGAGAACCAGCGCAACCAAGACAATCCATTTTTTCATGACAACTCTCCTTAGATCGAACCTCTGCGAATCCATGCAGGCACCATGGCCAAACGGGCGTTCTTATTCCATGGGGTAAAACCCTGCCTCCATCGTTGGGCGGCGGTCGAACCCGTGCCGGCCCGGAGATCTTCCGGCGCCGGAACGGATCCGGCGCCGGAACGGCCCCGGTCAAACCGGGGAAACCGCGGATCAGAAGCGGAACAGGAGGCCGGCGTTGAAGCTGAGGCCCGTCAACTCCCCGCCTTCATCGCCGGCGTCGATGTCCACGCCATCGACTTCGGCGCCGTCGATTTCCAGGAAGCGGTACTGGACTTCGGCGAACAGAGAGGCGCTTTCGCCCAGGCCCAGTTCAACGCCGCCGATCCCGAAGAAGCAGAAATCGTCGTCGTAATCGACGTCGTCGGCCTCCGGCAGGATGGCGTAGCCGCCGCCGCCGCCGCCATAGACGGTGATGGGGACTTCATCGCCCAGCGGCAGGTTCACCAGCAAGGCGGCCTCGAGGGGGATGACATAGAGTTCGTCATCGCCTTCCCAGTCGTCGAACTTGGTGATGCAGGACGCCCGGAATTCCACGGCGAAATATTCGGCGATATCGGCCTTGAACTTCACGCCGCCGCCGAACCCCGGCCCCAGATCCTCCGTATCCCAATAGGACCCGAACACACCCACGCCGCCGGCGGTTGCCGCCACGGCGCCGAGCCCGATGGCCATCAGCATAACCAGTAACTTCTTCATATACCTTCTCCTTGGGTTTTCCCGGGCCGCCACGCAGCAACCCCTGACCAAGTGTTAGATTATGCCCCGTTTTTCCGGCCGTCAAGCCGGGCTTTCGGGAAATATTCCGGACGTGTCGGAAGGAGAAAGAGCGGGGGCGGCATCGGCAGGCGCCACCTCCGGTTGCCCAAGGACAAAGTATCGGGAAATCCCGTGTCTGCGAGAAGCGGATTATGGTCCGGCGATCACGATTTCGGTGCCCTCGTCGCTTGGCGCGACCACATGGATCGGGCTGCCGCCGATCTTGATTTCGCTGCCCGACTGCAGGGTCTGGTTTTGGCTGGTGCCCCCGTTCACGGTCGCGGTGAAATTCCCGCCATATTGATCCACCAGTTCCACGTCCACGCTGGAGCCGGAATCGTTCTTCAGCATGAGATTGACGGCGGCGGCGTCCTGGGCCCAGGCCTGCGTTGCCGGAATCGCGGCGAACATCACCACCCAGCAGGCCAGCATGCCCGCGACGATCATTCTCTTGTCAGCCATCGGGATCTCCTTGTTGGGTTGTTTCTTCGTTTGTAGGTTTCATTCGTCTGGAGCCGCAGGCTCGTCGACTGCGGGTCATTCTACGGGAGGGGACCGGAAAGAACAGCCTAAAATCCAGGCGCATGAAACCCAGGCGCGCGGCGCGGGAAAATCAAAAGCCGAGCTTGAGGCCGGCGTTGAGGGAGAGGCCGTCGAGGGAATTTTCCGATTCGACGTCGGCGCCGCGCCAGTGGAGTTCGTCGTCGGTGCCGACGAGGTTGTACTTGGCTTCGGCGAAGAGGGCGGCGGGGCCGAGGGCGAGGGCGATGCCGGCGAGGCCAAAGTAGCCGGCGGCGTTTTCGGAGACGTTCCCGGCGTCGCGCTCGTCGGGCTCGGCATCCATCATGTAGTAGCCGACGCCGGCGCCGAGGTAGGGGGCGAGATGGTGGCCGAGGGAGAAGCGGTAGAGGAGGGAGGCTTCGAGGGGGATGAGAGTGGTTTCGAGGTGGCCGTCATCGGCTTCGAGATAGGATGCGCGGACTTCGAGGCCGAGCTGGCGATAGAGGTTCCATCCGAGGCGGACGCCATAGCCAGTGAGGGTGCCGAAGTCTTGGCTGTCCCAGCGGGAGGCGAAGACGCCCAGGCCGGCATGGGGGGTGCGGACGAGGTTGGCGGTGGCGGTGGCGCCGAGGGTGGAGGCCGCGGTGGTGGCGAGGACCGTGGCGTCGGCGCGCGCGGACAGGGGGAAGGCGGTGGCGGCGAGGAGGGCCACCAAGGCTTGAGCGGCGAGTAAACGCATGGGGAGCGGACTTCCGGAGATCAGCGGACGGGGCAGGCGCCGCCGGCGCACTCGCTGCCCATGTCGACGGGGGCCTCGGACTGGGCCTTGATCATTTCGAGGTCGAAGGGCTTGAGGCTGGCGACGTAGGCGTCGAAGACCTCCTTGGAGACGGGCTGCTGGGGCAGATAGGGGAACCCGAGATCGGCGGCGGTCTTGAGGGGATCGGCGCGCAGCAGGAAGGAGACGCCGACGTAGTGGTCCCAGTATTGGAGGAGCCATTCGATGATGGCGTCCACCTCGGAGGGGTCGTAGCTGACGGTGACGGAGCAATTCTGCTCGACGTAGTTGTCCATGAGAAGCTTGTAGCGCTCGAGCTGGTCGATGGCGGTTTCGAGGTTCACCTCGAGGGCGCCGACCTTGTCGAAATCGACGTCGTCCCACGAGACGGGCAGGGTGATGACCCAGTCGCCGGTGCCGTTGGGATGGGGCATGATGGCGTAGCCGCAGTCGCGCAGGACGGGCACGAGCGGGTCGTGCTTGACGAAGGTGACGTTGTTGAAGATGTGGCGGGCGAGGGGCTTGTGGGCGCCCTCGGTGGTGTCGTAGCACTTGGAGATGGTGCCCTCGGGCTTGAGGGTGGTGACGTTCTTGGGGCGGGGCAGCCCGAGCTCGTCGGCCATGGAGTAGGCGCCCATGATGGCCGCGTTGCGCAGCAGGCGCAGCTCGTAGGGGCCGAGGTCGGGGCGGCGGACGACGCCGGTGAGCGACACGCCGCAGAGGTGGAGGAAGTCGTTGTTCTCGTGCCAGGAGTGCTGGAGGATGCCGTCCTTGAGCTGGACGCAGGTCTGGCGGTAATTGGCGCGCGCGATGATAGAGATGGCGCGGTGCATGCCGCTCGGGTTGTCCTTGAACTTGGCGAGGTCGATCGTCGTCAGGTTGCAGAAGGCGCGGTTGCCGAGGAGGATTTCGGCGCAGGGGTTCACGCCGGAGAACCAGGGCGCGCGGTTGAGGGCGGCGGCGCCGTTGATGAAGCCGGGCTCCGAGCCGCCGGCGGCGAGCATGAGGTCGAAGATGCCGCGCAATTCCGCGCGCGTGGGCTTGTCGTAGAAGACGAGCGAGTTGTTGGACTGTCCGCGCTGGGGCTGGCCCTTGCTCCAATAATCCTTTTTGCAGACGGCGAATTCCTGCCATTCGGGAGAGCCGAATTCGAACAAGCTGATTTCGGCGGAGCGGCGCGTGCTCAGGATGGTGCCGAGCCAGTTGCAGATGTCGTGGATGTCCATCTTGCGCAGGAGCTGGCCCGCGCGGCGGTTCATGATCTCGGCGATGGCGCGGTAGGCCACGGAAATCGTTTCGTCGCCCTGGCTGATCCAGCCGTAGCCCGTCAGGCGCGCGCCGGCGGGGCGGATCTCGGAGAAATCGAGGATGAGCTTGTCGGCGGCGTACTTGCCGGAGAGGAGCTTGCCGACGGACTTGGCCCAGCCTTCGGCGGAATCGCCGACGCTGATGCTCCAGACCTTGGTCTCGGGGTCCCAGGTTTCGAGGTTGTTGTCGCGGCCGCCCTTCGTGGTGCGGGTGGAGCGGATGAGTTGGATGTCGAGGATGGGCTGGGTGAAGCCGCTGATGCCGCCGGACTTCGGGGTCACGCCGACGCCGCAGCCCTGCAGCAGGAGCCAGAGGGCGTCGACCATGTCGTCGACCGTTTGGATCTCGAGGTGGGCGCAATTGAACTGGCAGGCTTCCTTCTCGCGGGAGATTTCGGTGCCGCCGAGCCAAAGGGTGCGGCCGGCGACGCCGACCTTGCGGGCCAGGAGCAGGCCGCGCAGCTCTTCGAGCTCGGCCTCCTGCGTCTTGTTGAGCGCGCGGCGCATCTGGCGCTTCCACAGCCAGCGCTGGTGCTCGATGACGCGGTCGATGGTCTGCGCCCAAGTTTCGAAGACCGTGCCGTTCTCGTCGAGCACGCGGTTGTAGGTGCGGCGGGTGAGGATCTGGGCGCGGAGGGACGGCTGATAATCGGACATGGGGTTCTCCAAAAAGGATGCAAAAAATCTGGGCGGATTCTAGGACGAAAAAGGGGGGGAGGCCAGCGGAAGTTTACGGGCGCGGGACGAATTTTTCGATCTGCTCGCCGGCGAGCATCTTGCGGTATTGGCGCCAGCCGTGGAAGTTGCCGTGCTGGCCCGGGAATTGCCACGAAGCGGGGTCGGCGGGGTCGCGCAGGCGGTCGGGCGTGGCTTGGTGCTCCATGGGCGAGGCGTGGATGGGGCGGGGCGGTCCGTTGGGGTCGCCGGCCAGCTTGGAGAAGGTGTCGAGGTCCTTGGCCACGTTGGGCGCGGTGCCGTCGTGGTTGAGATAGGAGACGCGCGCGCAACGGGCGGCGGAGCAGCGGCGGGCGGTGTCGAGGCCGAGGGCTTGCGCTTCCTCGGGCGAGACAAAAGGCAGGTGCCATTGGTCGGGGTCCACGGCGCGGGGCTCGCTGCCCTGGAGGGCCTCGTGCATGTGCTTGGCCAGCTCTTGGATTTCAGGCTGCGCATCGGGATGCCAGCGCACGCCGAAGAAATTGGCGAACGAGGTGGCGGACACGAGCACGGAGATGGAGGTGAACCATTCGAGGGGGCGGTTGGCCCACTGCTTGTGCAGGCCCAGTTCGGCCAGTTCGGCCACGCCGGCGGCGCAGACGTCGGCCATGCGGTCCCAAACGGCCTTGGCTTTCGCGGCCTGCTCGTCGGAAAGGCGCGCGCCGGACTGCATGCCCGGGATGTTGGCGTCCCAGCGGAGCGGATATTCGCGCTCAAGGGCGCTCAGGCGGCGCGAGGGGATCGCGCGCGAGCTGCTGGCGTTGCGCGAAAACAGGCGGTGCGTCATGAATTCGCTGTGGATCCAGCGCGGATATTTCAGGGCCAGCGTCGTCAGGCGGATGCCCTGCGGCGAAACGCTGTCGGCGACGACCTTGGCTTCGATGCTCATGGAGGGGTTGTAGCGCATCGGGCGGCGGTTTGCCAAACTCATTCACCCACGGGGCAAGCCCGTGGGGGTCTGGGATCGGGGACTCCCACGCCCTTGCGGCGTGGGTGAATCAGTTGCGGTGCTGGCGCTGGTGGTGCTGCTTGCCCCCGCGGCCCAGGACCGCGCGGAGCATGTCATTCCCTCCCTGACGAATTCCGCGACGCTGACGGCGGTCTGGTCGGAGCAGGTGGCGTATCCGGGGTGCGGGTTCACGGGCTGGCAGAACGTGCCGGAGGGCCTGGAAACGAACGAGACGCTGGTCTTCGCGCTGGAGGCCGCCTGGACGAACGCGCGGGCGACCTTCGCGGTGCCGATCGAGCCGCGGATGCTGGGGCTAGGCGCGGGCGAGGAGCCGACGCTGACGCTGCAGCCCTGGCGGACGGCGCGGGTGCAGCGGTGCGTGGGAGTCTCCGATCCCCACCCCCACGGGCTTGTCCCGTGGGTGAATCAGTTCCGGATCACTCAGTTCCGGATCGCTTGCGTCGTGGGTGAAGAAGTTCTATCCTCGGACCGTGGAGTTTCCGCTCATTCCGCGCCTCTTCCTCTCCTGGACCGGCTGGCCGGGAGAAGGGGTTTTTCCGTCCCGTCCGTCCGCGCCTTTTTTCGACGCCCTGCGCGCGGCGTGGGCGGCGGATGGCCTGGAATGGCAGCACTGCGACTGGCGGCCGGCGGAAATCCAGATGATGTTCCAGGCGGGCCCCGACGTGTCGCCGGAGCTGTTTGCGGGGCGGGTCAAGGGGCGCTTGCAGCACGCGCTGCGGCAGGCGGGGACGCCGATCGGCTTCAGCCGGAAAACCGCCGTGCGCGCGCTGGGCGACAACGTGTCGGACGTGGTGGCGGGCTATCTGCGCCAGCAGACGGTGCGGGTGGCGCTGCTGGACGAGCGCTACCGGGCCACGCTGCGGGCGGCGGCGTTCGAGGATGCGGCGGTGGATCTGGCGGAACCGGAGGCGACGTCGCGGGGGCGGTACTGGTTCAATCTGCATCTGGTGGCGACGACGGAGGGGCGGTTCCGGATCGGCCAGGAGGACTTCCTCGACAAGGTGCGCGCCGGGGTTTTCGCGTGGGCGCGGGAGACCGGATGCGCGCTCAAGGCGTTCGCGCCGATGCCGGACCACGTGCACGTGGCGGCGCGGGGCCGGCCGGAGCAGACGCCGCGGGTGCTGGGGGAGGCGCTGTGGCGATGCCTGAACCGGGCGGCGGGATGCCGGTTGATGAGCGACCGGGTGTATGCGGGGACCTTTTCGGAGTATGGGCGGGGAGTTCTTGGCTTGTCTTGAACTCGTTCACCCACGGGACAAGCCGATCCGGAACTTATTCACCCACGGGATAAACCCGTGGGGGTCTGGTGTGGGGGGCTCCGATCCCCACCCCCACGGGCTTGTCCCGTGGGTAGAGAAGTTAAGGGAGGGGGCGGGTAATGCCTTGGCGGAGGGCGGGGAGGGTTTCGTCGCGGAGGGTGCCGGTGAGGTCGAAGAGCAGGAACCCGGGACAGCCGGCCTGGCGGGCGAGGGCGATCTGGCGGGCAACCTGGGCGGGGTCGAGGCGGGATTCGTCGGCGGTGACGCCGATGCCGGGGAAGATGCGTCCGCTGGCGCCGGGATAGGCCACCTGGGTGCGGACGAGGGAAGCGAATTCGGAGGGGGATTCGGTGTAGTTCATGGGGGTGAGGAAATCGACGGTGCCGGCGCGGAGCCAGTCGGGCCAATATTGGGCGATGTTGCCGCCGTCGGGCGCGGCGATGCCGAAGACGGCGGCGGAGAGCTTGGCCTTCGGGTTCGCCTTGCGGAGGGTGGCGCGGACGTCGGCGACGAGGGCGGTGATGTCGGCCGTGCGCCAGCGGCGGAATTCGACGTTGCGTTTGCCGCCGGTCTTGACCTCGGCGGGCCAGGCTTTGCATTTCTTGCGGGTGGCGGTTTCGAAGCGGAGGCGGGTGGCGGGGGCGTAGCAGCTGGCGGAATCGGGCAGGCGGATGTAGTCGAGATGAATGCCGTCGATTCCGGGATAGGTGCGGGCGATCTCCTCGACGACGCCGAGGACGAGCTTGCGGTTGGCGGGGTGGTGGGGGCTGAGCCAGGGGCGCGTGGCGCCGGTGTCGGAGATCTGCAGGCGGCCTTCCTTCTTCATGCGCTCAACGAAATCGGGCGGGGCGCCGTCGAGTTTCCAGAGGACCAGCCAGACGTGGACCTGCAGGGCGCGGGCCTTGGCGGCGGCGAGGGCGGCGGCGATCTGGTCGCCGTAGAGGCGCAGGGTGTTCGAGGCGGGCAAAAATTTGGAGGGATAGTGGGCGCAGCCGCCCCAGACCATGTTGGGGAAGAGGGCGGTGACGCCGCTGGCGGCCAAGTACGCGGCGGTGGAGTTCCAGTCGCCGGGGATGAAGCCGGTGCCGTCGTGATCCCAGACGCCGACGAACTCGCCGGGGCGGGGCACCTGCACGGAGGCGTCGGCGCGCAGCAGGAGCTGGCGCTGGCGGCGGGCGCAGAGGAGGGCTTGCCGCGGGTTGGCGGCGGCGAGGGCGGCGTCGATGCGCGCGGAGAGCAGGATGGATTCATCGAGGAGGGCGCGGGTTTCGGCGGGGCGGGCGGCGAGGGGGAGCTGGCGGTTGATCTCGCCGATGGCATGGGCGAGGCCGTTGTAGGCGTTGATGCGGCCGGCGTCCTGGATGGCGCGCTGGGCGGCGGGCGTCCACAGGGAGGGATCGAGGTGGGCGCAGAGGGAGACGAGCATTTCTTTTTTCGAGGGCTGGTCGTCGCTGAGGAGGATGTGCGACATCCAGAAGCCGCGCGGGGAGACGACGAGGGCGGGCTCGGGCTGGCGGACGTCGCGCGCGTTGTGCCAGAAAGCGGCGATGCGCGAACCGGGGCCGGCGGGGCGGACGGGCAGGAGGTTGGGGGAGTTCTGCCAGATGCGCGGCGGAACGAGCCAGGCGCCGGGGTCGTCGAAGACGATGGAGCGCCAGCGGTCGGGGCGCTCGGCCTTGACGTAGGGGGCGAGTTGGAAGCCCATGGCGGCGGCGAGCGCGGGGGCGGCGCCGTAGAAGACGCCGAGCTTGCCGCCGCGGGCGAGGAAATCGGTGAGGGCTTTGAGCTGGGCGGGGGCGGGGTTGGGGTTGTAGGGCAGGAGGGCGGCGGTGGCGTTCTGGAGCGCGCCCTTGGGGAGATCGTCGTCGGTGACGATGGCGTGGCCGATGCCGGCTTCGATGAGCAGCTGGCTGACGCGGGCGGTGGTTTTGTCGGCGACGGCGCGCGCGCCGGCGTCGGGGCAGGAGGAGGTGCCGCGGACGAGGACGAGGCGGGTGCCTTCGACGGTGGCGAGGCGGCTGCAGACGAGCGCGGTGTCGCGCGGGGCGGTGCCTTTCCAGGGCGAGAGGCGGAGGCCGTCGATGCGGTTCCATCCGGCGGGCTTGCCTTCGGCGGTGAAGTCGCTCTTGGCGTAGACGAGGGTGTGGGGGGCGGGGCTGGCGAGGGGCTTGTTGGCGACGTACCAGCCGGGGCCGCTCTTGAAATAGAGGCCGAGGGTGCGGACCGCGTCGGGGAGCGGACAGGCGACATCGAGTTCGAAGGCGACGGCGGCGGAGAGGTCGTAGTTGACGGTCTTGTCCCACGCGAAGCGGTCGCCGCCGCCGGAGAAGGGCGCGGGGAAGGCGATGGCCTCGCCGGCGGGGGCGGCGAGGGGGGCTTTGAGGAAGGGCTTCCACGCGCCGGCGGTGCCGGGCGTGAAATCCTCGACGAGGCGCGCGGCGGGGGCGGCAAGGGGAAGGGCGAGAAGGAGGGCGAGGGTGGAGGCCAGAAGACCGAACGGGTTCACCCACGGGACAAGCCCGTGGGGGGCTCGAACCGGGATCGCTCCCGCGATTTTCCACAGTGTGGAAAACTTTTTTCCACAGTGTGGAAAAAACAGCCTGTTTTTTCCACGCAATGGAAAACTTTTCCGCGATTTTTCCACGCAATGGAAAACTTTTTTCCACGGCGTGGAAAATGGGGCGGCGAGGCTCATGCGGCGATTCCCCGCGGCGGTCAGACGTTGGCGTGCTGGTTGCGGCGGATGATCTGGTAGCCCTGGATCAGCTCGGCGATGGCGCGCTGGATGGAGACCTGGGGGCGGTAGCCGGTGGCCTCGATCTTGGCGTTGCTGACGATGTAGTTGCGCTGGTCGGGGTCCTTGCCGACGGGGGCCTCCATGATGGTGAACTCGGGGACCTGCTTCTGGATCTCGAGGCAGAGCTCCATCTTGGAGAGGTTGGCGTCGGAGAGGCCGACGTTGTAGGGCTGGCCCTGCATGGCGTCGAAGTGGTCGAGGGCGTGGCAGAAGGCGCGGGCGACGTCGCGGACATGGATGTAGTTGCGCTTGAAGTGGGCTTCGAAGAGGACGACGAAGCGGTCGGTGACGGCGCGGTAGGTGAAGTCGTTGACGAGGAGGTCGAGGCGCATGCGGGGGCTGACGCCGCAGACGGTGGCGAGGCGCAGCGAGATGGCGCCGGCTTCGAGGAGGGCTTGTTCGAGCTCGACCTTGAGGACGCCGTAGAGGGAGACGGGGTTCATGGGGGTTTCTTCGGTGCAGAAGACGCCCGCCTGGCCGACGCCGTAGCCGGAATTGGTGGTGGGGGAGATGAAGCGCTGGGATTTCGAGGCGTTCTTCAGGAGCCAGACGATGGCGTCGAGGTTGATGGCGCGGGCCTCGGCGGGTTTCTGCGCGCAGAGGGGGGCGCCGACGAGGCAGGCCAGCGGCATGACGACGTCGGCTTTCTGCAGGAGGGGGCGCATGAGGCGTTCGTCGCGGACGTCGCCGCGGACGACGGTGAAGCGCTCGTCGGCGCAGCAATCGAGGAGGGAGGTCTGGCCGTAGAGGAAGCTGTCGACGACGGTGACGGCGCAGCCGCGGGCGAGGAGGGTGGGGGCGAGGATGGAGCCGAGGTAGCCGGCTCCGCCGGTGATCAAGACGCGGGGGTTGGTGTTCATGGGGCCAGACCGTACCCGATCCGGGCGGCCGGATTCAACGCAAAAGGCGCGGCTCGACCAATCCGGAAAAACCCTAGTCCCCGCCGTTTTCGCTCATGGCGTAGAGGTAGCGCTTGATCTTGCCGGTGGAGGTCTTATTGAACTCCTCCCAGCGGATCTGGACGCGGCGGGGATGCTTGTAGTCGGCGAGGGCGTCGACCTGTTTCTTGACCGCGGCGCGCAGGCGGGCCTCGATCTCCTTTTCGCTGAGCTTGCGCTTTTCGGAGGCTTCGAGGGCGGCGATGCCTTCCTCGTCGGGGACGACGATGGCGCCGACCTGCTCGCCGACGGTTTCCCCGGGGGGGCGGTAGCCGAGGACGACGGACTCGAGGATGAGCGGCGACTGGTTGATCTGCATCTCGACCTCTTCGGGGTAGATGTTCTTCCCTTCGCGGTTGACGATGAGGGCCTTCTTGCGGCCGGTGATGTAGACGTAGTTGTCGGCGTCGATGTAGCCGAGGTCGCCGGTGAGGAACCAGCCGTCGCGGAAGACGTCGTCGGTGGCGGCGGGGTTGTTGAAATAGCCCTTCATGACGTTGCCGCCCTTGGCGGCGAGTTCGCCGACGCCTTCGGAGTTGGCCTCGAAGACGCGCATCTCGACGAACGGCAGAATCTTGCCGCAGGAGCCGGGGCGGATGGGCGCGTCGATGGGGGAAAGGGAGAGCACGGGGGCGCATTCGGTGATGCCGTAGCCTTCGCGGGCGCGCAGGCCCAGGTCCTCGAGGCCGGCGAGCATCTTGGGGTCGGCGGGGGCGCCGCCGGAGATCATCAGGCGGACGCGGCCGCCGAGCTTTTCGAGGATGCCCTTGCGGACGGGGCCGCGGACGCCGAGGGCCCAGAGGAGGGAAGCCATGCGGTTGGCCTTGATGCCGGCGAGCAGCTTGTTGTAGACCTTCTCCAGCAGCAGGGGGACGGCGGGGATGAGGGTCGGCGAGGTTTCGCGGATGTTTTCGCCGACGGTGCGGAGGCTTTCGACGAAGCTCATCTGCGTGCCGGAGGCGATGGGGGTGACCAGGCAGGCGGTGAAGGCGAAGGAATGGTGGAGGGGGAGGATGACCATGAAATTGTCGTCGGCGCGGATCTCGATGGCGGCGTCGATCGACTTGAAATTGGCGGTGAAGTTGCCATGGGTGAGCATGGCGCCCTTCTGGCGGCCGGTGGTGCCGGAGGTGTAGATGAAAGAGGCGATGTCGTCCACCTTGGGATGGAAGCGGTCGTAGGCGGCGCCGTGGCCTTGGGCGTGGGGCTGGGCGTCGGCCAGGAGGCGGTCGAAATCGTGCAGCTGGATGCCGCGGGTCTTGCCATTGTCCAGTTCGGGTTTCTGGGCGCCGAAGAGGATGATGTGGCGGAGGTTGGGGCAGCGGCCGGCCATGTCGAGGATGCGGACGTCGGAGGCGGAATCCATCAGCAGGACGGAGGCGGAGGAATCGGAGAGGATGTGGGTGACCTCCTGTTCCTGGAGCTTGACGTCGATGGGGACGGCGGTGGCGGCGATGCCGGTGATGGCGTAGTGGATGGCGCACCATTCGGGGGAATTGGCGCCCAGCAGGGCGATGCGGTCGCCGGGGCGGACGTGGCAGGTCCGCGCCAAGGCTTCGGAGACCGTGCGCACGCGGGCGAGGAACTGGCGGTAGGTGAGCGTTTTCCACTCGCCGTCCCGCTTGAATTTCATGAGAACCTTGTCGCCGTTTTTCTGCGCGGAATGATCGAGCGTTTCCTTGAGCGTCATATCGGTCTTCTCCATCAGGGGCGCGGTCGCCCGGGTTCATCCGGTTCGGTTACGGCCGGGGCGGATGGGAGGTCTCCGTCGCGGGTTGGGGCCATCCGCGGGGCGATGGCAAAGAAAGAATCATAGCCCGAAGCTTCGGACCCCGCAAGGGAAAGGACCCGTCCGGCGTCATTTTGTCGGGGCGCGAAAAAGGCCGCCGGGGGGACCCGGCGGCCGGAGGGGAGCGGAAGGATTCCTACTTTTCGCCCTTTTCGGCCATGGCGGCCTTGCGGGAGAGGCGGACCTTGCCGTTGTCCTCGACGGACAGCACCTTGACCCAGATTTCCTCGCCCATCTTGACGACGTCGTCCGTGCGATTGACGCGGAAGTCGGCGAGTTCGCTGATGTGGACGAGGCCTTCCTGGCCGGGGAGGAACTCGGCGAAGCAGCCGAAGTCCTTGATGCCGGTGACGGTGGCGCGGTAGATCTTGCCCACTTCGGCCTCGGCGGTGAGGGACTGCACTTCGCGCAGGGCGGCTTCCAGGCTCTCCTTGTTGTTGGAGAAGATGGAGACCTTGCCGGAGTTGTCGTCGTCGATGTCGATCTGGGCGCCGGTGGTGTCGACGATGCGGCGGATGTTCTTGCCGCCGGGGCCGATCAGGGCGCCGATCTTCTCGGGGTTGATCTGGACGACCACGATGCGCGGCGCGTAGGGCGAGAGCTCCGGCCGCGGGGCGGGGAGGACCGCCAGCATGGCGTCGAGGATCTTCTGGCGGGCCTTTTCGGCCTGGTCGAAGGCGCCGGCGACGAGTTCCCAGTCGAGGCCGCGGATCTTCAGGTCGACCTGGAAGCCGGTGATGCCCTCGCGCGTGCCGGCGACCTTGAAGTCCATGTCGCCGCAATGATCTTCGGCGCCGAGGATGTCGGTCAGCAGGACGGGCTTCTGGCCCTTGCCGGTGACGAGGCCGATGGAGATGCCCGCGACGGGCTTCTTGATCGGTACGCCGGCATCCATGAGGGAGAGGGTGCCCACGCAGACGGACGCCATCGAGGAGGAGCCGTTGGAGCCCATGACCTCGGAGACGACGCGGACGGCGTAGGGGTAGTCTTTGGGCACCATCGGCTCGATGGAGCGCTCGGCGAGGGCGCCGTGGCCGATTTCGCGGCGGTTGAGGCCGCCGAGCCGGCGGACTTCGCCGACGCTATAGGGCGGGAAGTTGTAATGCAGCGTGAAGCGCTTGGAGGTGTCGCCGCCGGTGAGGCCGTCCATGTCCTGCTCATCCTGGCCGGTGCCGAGGGTGACGATGGCCATGGCCTGGGTCTCGCCGCGCGAGAAGAGGGCCGAGCCGTGCACGCGCGGGAGGATGCCCACGTCGGCGGACAGCGGCCGGATTTCGTCCATCGCCCGGCCGTCCATGCGGCGCTTCTCCTCGAGGACGCCCTTGCGGACGATGTCGATCTCCACCGCGTCGAAGATCATCTTGAAATACTTTTCGTTCATCAGCTCCGCGCCGTAGATTTCCTGCATCTGGGCGAGGGCCTTGTCGAACACGACGCTCATCTTGCTGCCGCGTTCCGCCTTCTTGACGGTGAAGAGCGCTTCCGTGAGATCGGCCCGGCACAGTTCGTTCAGCTTGGCGATCTGGCCGGCATCGAGGCTCTTCTCTTCGAAGGTTTTAGGCGGCAGGCCCATCTTGGCGCGCAACTCGAGCTGGGCGTCGCAGATCTTGACGACGGCCTCGTGGCCGAACTTCATCGCGGCGACCATGTCGGCGTTGCTGGCTTCGAGCGCGGAGCCTTCGATCATCATCGGCAGGTCGCGGCGGCCGACGTAGACCAGGTCGATGTCGGAAACCTTGATCTGGGCTTGGGAGGGATTGAGGATGAATTGGCCGGCGATGCGGCCGACGCGGACGGCGCCCAAGGGGCCGAGGAAGGGCAGGTCGCTGAGCATGAGGGCCGCGGAGGCGGCGTTGACGCTCAAGGTGTCGCTCTCGTTCTCGCCATCGACCGTCATGAGGGCGTTGTTGATCTGGACTTCGTTGTAGTAGCCTTCGGCGAACAGGGGGCGGATGGGGCGGTCGGTGATGCGCGCGATCAGGATTTCCTTCTCGGTGGGCCGGCCTTCGCGCTTGAAGTAGCCGCCGGGGAAGCGGCCCGCGGCGTAGAAGCGCTCGCGATATTCAACCTGCAGCGGGAAGAAGTCGACGCCTTCGCGCGGCTTTTTGCTGTTGGAGACGGCGGAAAAGACCATGGTCTCTCCGAGTTGGCAGGTGGCCTGGCCGGCGGCCTGGCGGGCCAGCAGGCCCGTTTCGAACGTCAACGTCTTGTCGCCCAGGACGACGCTGACGGATGTGGTATTCTTCATTCTTCTTCCTTCTTCTTCTTTGCTTCTTCTGGCTTCTTGTGACTTCGGTGCGCGCGGAGGCGCGGCGCGGCGGGGATCCGACGCGGCACGATGAAAGAAAGAGAGGAAACTCGTCCGTCCACGGCCGCCGGGGGCCGCCAGCGAAAGGGGGCGATGACTTCCCCCGGGCGGGGGGAGGGGCCCCCTCGGGACTAGCGGCGCAGGCCGAGGCGCTCGATGAGCTTCTGGTAGCGGCCGAGATCCTCGTTGCGGAGGTAATCCAGCAACCGGCGGCGCTGGCTGACCATGACGATCAGGCCGCGGCGCGAGTTGTGGTCGCCCTTGTGGGTCTGGAAGTGGGTGGTCAGGTCCTGGACCCGCTTGGTGATCAGGGCCACCTGAACCTCCACCGAGCCGGTATCCTTCTCGTGTTGCTGATATTCCTGCTTGATCGCCGCCTTGACTGAACTGTCCATCATAGTGCTTGATCCAACTTTGCTGCTTCTTTGATTCCTACGGTTGTTTGAAGCGCGGACTATACGGGCGGGGC
>SABN01000163.1 GCA_009928955.1 Opitutia bacterium
TCGCCCCATGGAATCGCCAGCGCGGGATCGTCCCACTTCACGCCGTATTCGTCGCCGGGGGCGTAGAAATCGGTGCATTTGTAGCAGAAATCGGCGACGTCGGTCAGCACCCGGAAGCCATGGGCGAAGCCTTCGGGCACGAAGAACTGCTTGCGGTTGTCTTCGGAGAGTTCGACGGCCTCGAACCGGCCGAAGGTGGGCGAGCCGCGGCGGATGTCCACGGCCACGTCGAGCACCGCGCCGCGCAGGACGCTGACGAGTTTGCCCTGCGGATGCTTGAGCTGGTAGTGCAGGCCGCGCACCGTGCCGCGGCACGAGCGCGACAGGTTGTCCTGCACGAACGCGCGGTCGAGGCCGGCCGCGGCGTATTCCCGGGTCTGGTAGGTCTGGAGAAAGAACCCGCGCGCATCGCCGAAGACGCTCGGCGTGAAGACCAGCAGGCCGGGAATCGACGTTTTTTCGCAAACCAGGCCCATGGGCTTATCCTTGCGTTTCGTTCGCCAGTTGCAGCAGGTACTGGCCGTAGGCGTTCTTGGCCATTTCCTCGCCCAGGCGGCGAAGCTGGACGGCATCGATCCAGCCCGAACGGAACGCGATTTCCTCGAGACAGGCGATCTTGAGGCCCTGGCGCTCCTCGATGGTCTGCACGAAATTCGAGGCTTGGAGCAGGGATTCGTGCGTGCCGGTGTCGAGCCACGCGAAGCCGCGGCCCAGCAGTTCCACGCGCAGCTGGCCTTTTTCCAGGTATTTCCGGTTCAGGTCGGTGATTTCGAGTTCGCCGCGCGGCGAAGGCTTGAGGGCGGCGGCCACGTCGCAGACGGTCCCGTCGTAGAAGTACAGCCCCGGCACCGCGTAGTGGGATTTGGGTTTTTTAGGCTTTTCCTCGATGCCCAGCACCTTGCCGGAGGCGTCGAATTCCACGACGCCGTAGCGTTCGGGATCTTTCACCAGATAGCCGAAGACCAATCCGCCTTCGGTCAGTTTCCCGGCGCGGCGCAGGATGCCCGTCAGGCCCTGGCCGTGGAAGATGTTGTCGCCCAGCACCAGGGCCACGGGCGAGCCCGCGACGAATTCGCGGCCGATGAGGAACGCCTGCGCGAGACCTTCCGGCTTCGGCTGCTCGGCGTAGTCCAGCTTCAGGCCCAGCGCGGAGCCGTCGCCCAGCAGCGCGCGGAACCGCGGCAGGTCTTCGGGGGTGCTGATGATCAGGATTTCGCGGATGCCCGCCAGCATCAGGACGGACAGCGGGTAATAGACCATGGGTTTGTCGTGCACCGGCAGCAACTGTTTGCTGACGACCCGCGTGATGGGATAGAGCCGGGTCCCCGAACCGCCCGCCAAAACGATGCCTTTCATCCGCCGCTTCCTTTCGCTGGAAAACCGGCGCCAGAATGGAACAAGCCGGGGCAATCTTCAAGCCGTTTCGGGCGAACGGAGAACTGGAAACCGGGGCGTTTCAGCAGGAAAACAGGAAATACACAGGACAACAGGAAGGGGAAGAGCGGATTGAGCCACCGGGCACGGCTGCCGTTCAGGGACCGATTCACCCGCGCCGCAAGGGCGTGGGGGTCTGGGAATCTGCCCCGGCACCAGCATGCCGCAAGGGCGCGGGGGTCTTGGATCAGCCGCGGCGGGCTGCGAGCTGGGCGAGAACTTCGTCGGGCACGTTGAGCCCGCCGAACCCCGTGCCCAGATGGATGCCGGGCGAGACTTCGCCGTGGAAATCGGACCCGCCCGTCGGCACCAGGTTGGCCTGCTTGGCCATGGCGAGGTATTCCTTCGTCAGATCGGCCGAATGTTCGGAGTAGTAGCACTCCACGCCGGCGAGGCCCGCCGCCGCCAGTTCGATGAACAGCGAGGCCATCGCGTCCTTGCCGATCCGCAGGGAGAACGGATGGGCCAGCACGGCCACGCCGCCGGCCTGCCGGATCAGCGCCACGGCCGTTTCCGCGGTGAGGCGCGGGCGGTCGGCGTAGCCCGGCTTGCCGTCGCCGAGCCATTTGTCGAAGGCCTCGTTCTTGTCCTTCGCGTAGCCCTTTTGCAGCATGACCTGCGCGAAGTGCGGCCGGCCGACGACGTCTTCGCCCGCGAATGCCTGCACTTCCTCCCACGTCATGGCGAAGCCCAGCGCGTTGAGTTTTTCCAGCATGGCGCGGTTGCGCATGTCGCGGCCGTCGCGGATCCAGGCCATCTGGCGCAGGAGCTCGGGATTTTCCAGATCCATCCAGTAGCCGAGCATGTGCATCACGCCCGACGAACAGTCCACGCTGAGCTCCACGCCGGGCACGGCGCGCACGGCCGTGTTCGCGGCGGCCGCCAGAAAGCGCGGCAGGCCCGCCGTGGTATCGTGGTCCGTCAGCGCCAGCGCGGCGAGGCCGATTTTCGCGGCCTCTTCGATCAGCTGCTCGGGCGCGAGGGATCCGTCGGAAAACGTCGAATGGCAATGCAGGTCGATCATGGGCGGGGACCGGGGTTCAGGGTTCAGAGAACAGGTTTCCAGATGGAAGGGCTCAGGATACCGCCGGCGAGCGCCGGAATCCAGCGGCCGCGGATAAAAATTCAGGGCCCAGGGGGTCGGCGTTCGCCTGAACCCTGGACCCTGACTTCTCGTCTCCGGCGTCAAGCGCCGGGATCGGTTATTCCTTCTTGCCGGCGCCGGGCGACCACTCTTCGGGCTTGTCGGCGGAACCGAGCGCGGCGTCGAACGCGCCGGCCAGGTCCACGAGGTCTTCGCCGGGGCGGAGGCCTTCGAGCATGCTGTCGTCGACCTTGAACTCGTCTTCCGCCATCTTGGCGGCCTTGATGCTCAGGCCGATGCGGCGGTCGATCGGGTCGATCTTGATGACGCGCGCCTCGACGTCCTGGCCGGGCTGGAGCACGTCGCGGATCTTGGCGACGTGGTCGTCGCTGATCTGGCTGATGTGCACGAGGCCGTCCACGCCCTCTTCCAGCTCGACGAACGCGCCGAAGCTGGCGAGCTTGCTGACCTTGCCCTTGATGAGCTGGCCGATGCGGTAGCGGCCGGAGATGCCCGCCCACGGATCTTCCTGCGCCTGCTTGAGGCCCAGGCTGATGCGCTGGTTTTCGGGGGAGACTTCGAGGACGATGGCTTCGACCTCGTCGCCCTTCTTGAGCACTTCGCTGGGGTGGTTGATCTTCCGGGCCCAGCTCATGTCGGAGACGTGGATCATGCCGTCCACGCCCTCTTCCAGCTCGACGAACGCGCCGTAGTTGGTGAAGTTGCGGACCTTGCCCTTGACGCGGGTGCCGATCGGGTACTTGGACGCGACGTCGTCCCACGGATTGGCTTCCGTCTGGCGGATGCCCAGGGAGATCTTCTGCTCTTCCTTGTTGACATTGAGCACGACGGCATCGACTTCCTGGCCGACGCTGAGGGCGTCGGAGGCGCGCGCCACGCGCTTCGTCCACGAGATTTCGCTGACGTGCACGAGGCCTTCCACGCCGTCTTCGAGCTGCACGAAAGCGCCGTAGGGCACGAGGTTGACGACCTTGCCGCGGATGCGGGTGCCCTTCGGGTACTTGAGTTCGATCTCTTCCCAGGGGTTTTGCAGCTTCTGCTTCAGGCCGAGGGAAATGCGTTCCTTCTCGAGGTTGACGTCCAGCACGAACACCTCGAGTTCCTGGCCGACCTGGACCACCTCGCTCGGGTGGTTGATGCGGCCCCAGCTCATGTCGGTGATGTGCAGCAGACCGTCCATGCCGTTGAGGTCCACGAACGCGCCGAAATCGGTGATGTTCTTCACCACGCCGCGGCGGGTCTGGCCGGGCTGGATCTCGAGCAGCAGCTTCTTCTTCTGCTCGCGGCGGGTTTCCTCGATCAGGTCGCGGCGCGACAGCACGATGTTGCGGCGCTCGTTGTTGATCTTGATGACCTTGCATTCCAGGGTCTGGCCCAGGAAATCGTCCAGGTTGCGCGCCGGCACCACGTCGATCTGCGAGCCGGGCAGGAACGCGTCCACGCCGCCCACGTCGACCAGCAGGCCGCCCTTGACCTTGCCCTTGACGACGCCGCTGACGACCTTGCCTTCTTCGCAGGAGGCCGTGACGTTGTCCCAGTTGCGCTGCTGTTCCGCGCGCGACTTGCTCAGCACCACCATGCCGTGTTCGTCTTCGAGACGTTCCAGCAGCACTTCGACTTCGTCACCGACGTGGATTTCGCTCAGATCCTTGAATTCGGACGCGGGCAGCAGCCCTTCCGACTTGTAGCCGATGTTGACCAGCACTTCCTGCGGCCGCACTTCGACCACGGTGCCTTTGACGATCGCGCCTTCGGTGAAGGTCTTGAGGGTTTCTTCGTACATCGCCATCATCTTGGCGCGCTCGGCGTCCATCGCGACGGCAGGTTTCTTCGTTTTCTTAGCCATGTAGACTCTTGAGAGGTTTGACGGCTCCGGGCTTTCTCTTGTCCAGGTTCGCGGCCGAAAGCCCACTGAAGCGCCGGCGAACAGGTGTTCCGTTCCGGAATTGCTCCGGAAAATTGGAACGGCGCATGAAACCACGTCCCGGAACCCCGCACAAGCCCAAAAACCGCGAAAATTGCCGAAAATCCGCCCCGTTAGCCAACGGCTATCGCAACAGACGGTCACAAAAGTCCGATGGGATCTTCGCAGCGGACTGGTATGAACGGAACATGGCCTTCCCGAGGCCTGA
>SABN01000164.1 GCA_009928955.1 Opitutia bacterium
GAGGGCAGCCAGATGTTCCCCAATCCCGAGGCCGAACTGCCGGCCGGATCGGCGTAGCCCGCCGAGGCGCTGGTGTTCCGGACGTCCCCGGTCCGGCTGATGCCGCCGTTCGACATCGCGTAGGCGTCGTTGTCGAAGCCGTTGGCCGCCTCGTGCGCCGCGATCGTCGTGGTGCCGGGAACGGTGCCCATCGTCTCGCGGAACACCGTGAAGATCCCGCCCGCGCCCCCGCCGCCCGTGAAGGTGGCGTTCGTGCCGACATCCAGCCGGTAGCCCGTCGCGCCGGAAACCGCGCTCCACGCCGCCGTGAAGCCCGTCGCGTTCGTCGCGCCCGCCCAGATCGCCGCCGGCGCCGCCGGCGGCGTAGGCGCCGCGCTCACCGTCACGCTGGTGACCTGGGTGACCGTCCCCGCGGCGTTGCCGGCGGTGAACGTGAACGTCCGCGCGCCCACATCCCCCGCCGGCGGCGCATAGGTGAAGGCGCCCGTCGCCGGCGTGAAGGTGAAGCCGCTGGAAGCCGTCTGGCTCGCCAGCGCCAGCGTCGCCGCCGGCGTGCCCGAAGCCATCACGGTAAAGGCCACTTGCACCCCCACCGTCGCGCTGTAGGGTCCGGCCCCGCCGGTGAAGGCCGGCGCCGTCGCCGCCGCCACGTCCACCGTCACCGTCTGGCTCGCCACGCCCTGGCTGTTGCTGGCCGTGAACGTGAACGTCCGCGCCCCCGCATCCGCCTGCGGCGGGATGTACAGCACGTCGCCCGTCCCCGCGTCGAAGTCGTAGCTGTCCACCCCCGCCGTCGTCCCCGCCAGCGCCAGCGCCGGCGCCGGCGAGCCGCTCGCGCTGACCGCGAACACCGTGTCCACCCCCGCCGTCGTCGCCACCGGCCCCGGGTTCGCCCCGAACACCGGCGCGCTCAGGGAAGCCAGCGTCGCCACGCTCGCCGTCGCCGAGTTCGAACTGGCCCCGCCGCCGTTCACCGCCCGCGCCCGGAAATAATACGTCGCCCCCGCCGCCAGCCCCGTCACGCTCTGGCTCGTCCCCGCCACCGTCCGGTTGAAGTAGCCAGCCACGTAATCCGGCGTGCTGGACCCGTAGGAAGTGATCTCGAACTCATCGACGATCAAATGCCCGGCCTGGTTGTCGTTCAGCACCCGCAGGTAAACCGCGGCGGCCGCATCGTCCACGCTGTTCGAATACCGGACATACGTGGTGCCCGAGAAGGACTGGGTGTGCACGCCGATCCAGGTGCTGCCGTCATAGGACTTCTGCAGAACGAAATTCCCGCCGCCGGAGTTGAGCTCGCGGTACCAGAAGGCGATCGCGCCCACGGTGTCCAGCGCCGGCGTCCGGATGCAGGCTCCGGGCGTGTCGTCGTTCAACCGGGCCGCCCCACCCGTTCCGCCGTAGGATTCCGTCGCAGATTCCTTGAGCACCTGAACAACATTCCAAACCCCACTGGTGAGGGTCACGTCATCTGTGGTGTACGAGGTGATCAACCCGCTGTCCAGCGACTCGCCCAGTTGCACCTCGCCGCCCCCGCCGGTCGACACCGAAAAGGTTGCATTGGTGCTGACATCCAGCCGGTACCCCGTCGCGCCGGAAACCGCGCTCCACGCCGCCGTGAAGTCCGTCGTGTTCGTCGCGCTCGCCCAGATCGCCGCCGGCGCCGCCGGCGGGGCCAGGGACACCGCCACGCTCACGGTCTGCGTCGCCACGCCCTGCGTATTGCTGGCCGTGAAGGTGAACGTCTTCGTCGCGCCGCCGTCCGCCACCGGGGGCGCATAGGTCAGCACGCCCGTCGCCGGGGCGAAGCTGTAGCCGCCCGAGGCCGTCTGGCTCTGCAGCGCCAGCACCGGCGCCGGATAGCCGCTCGCCATCACGGTGAAGGTCCGCTCCACATCCGTCGTCGCGCCCAGCGGCCCCGGATTGGCCCCGAACACCGGCGCCGCCGGCGTCTCGTCGGCCTCGGGCCCGCGGATCACCAGCGCATAGGCCTGGGTGGTGCCGTAGGGAACCGTGCGGGCCGCCACCCGCACCGTGTAGGAGCCCGTCTCGTCCGCCGCGAATTCGATCATCTCCACGTTGTTCGTCGCGTCCACGCTCGTCCGCCCGTTGGCATACAAATACGCCCCCGACGGCTTTTGCACCGTCAGATCCAGGTCGTTCACCAGTTTCCGGCCCGCGCCGATCGCCGCCCAGTAATCCGAATAGACCATCGCCAGGACGAACTTGTTCGTGGAGGGCGCGCCCACCGTCAGCGTGAAGGTGTTCGTCTGGCCGGTGCTCAGGCTGTTGGTGTCGTACAGGTCGAGGAACTGGTTGGCGGAAGGCTGCAACGTGTTGTACAGATCCACGTGCCCCCAGCCCTGCACGTTGCTCGGCCGCACCGCCGGGATTTCCCGGGAGGATCCCGTGCCATACTGCCCGGGCGACATGTTGCGCGCGCCATTGATCAGCAGCGCCTTCAGCAGCGCCGCGCTCGGATTCGTGATGCCGCCCGTCGTCGTCACCCATTGCCGCGCCAGCCCCGCCGCGCCAGCCGTCAGCGGCGTGGCCATGCTCGTCCCCCCCATGTACAGGTAGTTGGTGTTGGCCGACACCACCCCCCAGCCGGTGTTGGTCGTCGCCCGGGACCGCGGAGAGATGATGTCCGTCCCCGGCGCCACGATGTCCGGCTTGATGCGCCCGTCGTCGCACGGCCCCCGGCTCGAAAACGCCGCCATGCCCTGGTTCACGTTGTCGTACGGACCCGAGATTTCATCCCCGGCGATCGGATTCACCGGATAATCGTCCGGCCAGGAATCGCCCCAGGTATACGCCGAAAACTCGGGCCGGTCGGTTTCGGCCGCGCCCACCGTCAGGCAATTCTTCGCCGTGGCCGGCGAACCGATCGAATCGAAATCCACCACGCCGTCGCTGTTCGCGTCGGTGCCGGCGTTGCCGGCCGCCACCAGCACCAGCATCGTCTTGTTGCTCCAGACATACTGGTCCAGCCCGCGCGAATCGTCGCTGTAATATCCATTGTCGTCGACGCCCCAGCTGTCCGAATGGATCCGCGCCCCATTGGTGAAGGCCGCGCGGAACAGCACGTTCAGATCGGCGGGGATTCCCCCCAGCGTTCCGGTGCTGGTCAGCACCGACTGGAACACGAGGTTGGCCTGGTAGGCCACGCCCTTGTAGCGCCCCGTGGACGAGGTGCCGTTGCCGAGCACCGAGCCCGCCACATGCGTGCCGTGGCTGTCCGGATCGCTCCAATTGCCCGGCCGCCCCAAGGCCTGCGCCCAGACCACCCGGTTCGTGAAGTCCCGGTGCAGGGTGTTGGTGTTGCCCGTGTCCAGGCCCGTGTCGCACACGGCGATGGTCTGCCCCGCGCCCGTCAGCCCGAGCACGCTCCACGCGTTGGTCACGCCCATCAGGTTGGTCCGCACGGCCACGTCGTTCCACAACTGCCGCTTCCGGTACGGCGCGACCCATTCCACCTCGCCCCACCCCGTCACTTCCTCGATCGCCGCCGGCGACAGCCAGGCGCGCACCCGCCCGCGGTCCGACAACGGCTCTTCCGCCGTCACCACCGCCCCCGGAATCGCCGCGATCTCCTGCGCGATCCGCTCCAAATCCTCCAGCCGGAACACCGTCACGTTGCATTCGAGCGCCGCGCCCCCGCCTTTCGCCAACAGCGCCCGCACCGGCCGCGCCCGTTTGTAGGCCGGCAGATATTCGCCTACCCAGCCCACGTCCGCCAGCGCTCCGATCGTGGCGATCTGCGCGGGCGTCGCCTCGACCAGAAACGCATTCTCCGGAATGTAGCCCTTCAACTCCGCCCCCGCCGCCTCCAGCGCCGTCTTCCACTCCTCGCGGATCACGCCGTTGAACTGGACCAGCCACGGCGCGGCCCCCCGGGAGCTCAGCCGCTGCACCGCGGATTGCTTCGGCGCGCGCTTCACCCGCCGCGACAGCTGCTGCTGCTCCGCGCTCGCCGTGTCCACCACGCCCCAATCCAGCAACAGCGGCGCCCCGGCCCCCCACGCGGAAACCGCGCACAACCCCGCCAAACAGAATCCAATGATTTTCTTCATGATGTTCTCCGCTCCGATTCTTTGCTGGATTTTCAGGAAAAGATCGCGCCCCGGCCTGCGGGAATATAACCGCATGCGATGGAATTTGTCTTTGATTTTCAAGCGGATCCGTCCTCCGGCGGAACAGGCCGGGCCGCCCGGCCCGGCCGCCTCCTTCATCCCGCTAGGGCCTCACCACGCGGTAGAACCGCTGGAGGCCAACGGAATCGCCATCCTGCAGCGTGACCGCCCCTCCGTTGCCGGGCTCGGAATCCACCTGGACCCAGTCCTCCGGGTCAATCTGCAACAGGTTGGTCGCGTACTGCAAGGCGTAGGTGATTCCAACGGTCGTGGCGATCTGCATGGAGATGGCCGCGCCGTTCGTCGGCGGGATCACGTTGCTGATCGGCTGGGGAGCTGGCACGGATCCGGAGGTCTTGGTCGTCACGTTCGCCACGGCCGAAGGGATGCCCGCGCCCGCGGTGTTCACCGCCCGCGCCCGGAAATAGTAGGTCGCGCCCGCCGTCAGCCCCGTCACGCTTTGGCTCGTGCCCGCCACCGTCCGGTTCGAGTAGCCGGGGAC
>SABN01000041.1 GCA_009928955.1 Opitutia bacterium
CCGGAAAACCGCCATGATCCACCGCGCGGATTTCGGCCGGCTGTTCGTGACGGAGAACCGGGTCCATGAGATCGCGCTGCATGGCCGGGACCGCCATGCGCCGCAGGACATGGCGGAGATGCTCCGCGAAAAGCATCCGGGCGTCGACGTGCGGGCGTGGCCGGAGCTTTCGCCCCACTTCGCCAGCTTCATGGAGTATCTGCGCCGGGTCGCGTGGCTGTATGCGTTCATATTCGCCTGGGTCGCGGGGCTGGGGATCACCAGCACGATGCTGATGGCCACGTTCGACCGCACGTGGGAGTTCGGCATGCTGAAAGCGCTGGGAGCCACGCCGTTCCGGATCGTCCGCGACGTGGCGACGGAGTCCTTGCTGCTGGCCCTCCTCTCGACCCTGGCCGGGATGGCGGGGGGCTGCGCCGTCCTCTGGATTTTCCAGGAGCGGGGCATCGATTTGAGCCCGTTCATCCAAGGCGCGGTGTCGATTTCCGGGGTGGCCTTCGATCCGGTCCTGAGGCCGGCGATCTCGTGGGCGGTGCTGCTGCCGCCGGTCGTGATCATGTGGATCACCGCGCTGGCGGCCTCGCTCTACCCGGCGGTCAAGGCGGCCCGGATCCATCCCGTCCGGGCCATGGCGCAGGTGTGAAACAGCCATGCCCCTGATGCTCAAACTGGCCTGGCGGAGTCTCTGGCGCAACAAGCGCCGGACGCTCCTCACGCTGTTTTCCATGGCGCTGGGGGTGGCGCTGGTCGTGTTTTTCGAGTCCCTCCGGCGCGGCGCGTTCGAGCAGCTGGTCGAGCGGGCGGTCCGCATGCAAGGCGGACATGTCTGCCTGGAGCATCCGGAATACCGGCTGGCGCCCGCGGTGGACCGCGCGATCAACGGGGTGGACCGGCTCCGCGGGCGGATCGCGGAATTGGAGGGCGTGGAAAGCGCCAAGATCCTCGTTTTCGGCCAGGCGCTGGTCAAAACCGGCGCCGGGGCCGTGGGCGTGATGATCGTCGGCGTGGAGCCCGGCGTGGAAGAAGCCCGGTCGCCCATCGCCCGGCGGCTGGTGGACGGGCGCTATCTGGAGGACGGCGATGGCCGGACGATCCTCATCGGGCGCGAGCTGGCCCGCCAGCTCCGCGTCGAGCCGGGGAAGAAGGTGGTGGTGGCCACCAGCACCCTCCAGGGCCAGATGGAGGAGCAGTTGGCGCACGTGAAAGGGGTGTTCGCCATGGGCACGCCCGAAACCGACGGATATCTGGTCCAGGTTCCCCTCCGCTTCGCGCGGGAGTTGTACGGGATGGAAAGCGACCAGGCCACCCAGATCGGCGTGATGGTGCGCGATCCGGCCCGCTTGGACCGGATGGTCCAGCGGATCCGCCCGCTGGTGGCCGGGGAAAACGTGGCGGTCCTGGGTTGGCCGGAGGTCATGCCGGACGTGGCGTCCTTCATCCATCTCTACAACGCGGCGAATGTCGTTCAGAAAGGACTGCTGCTCCTGCTGGTCCTGTTCTCGGTCTTCAACACCCTGTTGATGTCGGTCATGGAGCGCCCAAAGGAATTCGCCGTGCAACTGGCCCTGGGGACGCCGCTGCGCCAGTTGCGGGCGCAGGTCTTCCTGGAGAGCGTCCTGCTGGGCTGCATGGGATGCGCCGCCGGCCTCGGGGCGGGCGGGGCCGCCGCCTATGGGGCGGGCGTCCGCGGCATCGACCTGGGCCTCTTCATGAAGGACGGCGTCAGTCTTTCGGGCTTCACCTATGATCTGTTGTTGCGGCCGCATCCCGTTCCTGCCATCCTGATCGGCGTCGGGCTGCTGGTTTTCGGAGCCACGCTCCTGCTCAGCCTCTACCCGTTGCGGGTGATGGGGCGGGTGAAGCCGGCCCACTGGTTGCGGTGAAGACCATGGATGCGATCGTCAAACTGGAAGCCATCTGCAAGGACTACGGGAAAGGCCCGGTGGTCGTGCGCGCCATCCGCGGCATCAGCTTGGAAATCCAGCCGGGCGCGTTCGTCGCGCTCGCCGGTCCCTCCGGTTCCGGAAAAACCACCCTGTTGAACTTGATCAGCGGGCTGGACCGGCCCTCCGGCGGGCGCATCTGGGTGGCGGGGAACGAAGTGACGGCGATGAGCGGCGCCGAAGTCAGCCGGCTGCGGCTGCGCCAGGTGGGATTCGTTTTCCAATCCTTCAGCCTGATCCCGGTGCTGACGGCCTGCGAGAACGCGGAATATGTCCTGCTGCTCCAGGGCGTGTCCAAGGCCGAGCGGCGGGAACGGGTGATGGCCGTGCTCCGCCAGGTCGGCCTTGCGGGGCTGGAGCGGCGGTTCCCGCGCGAACTGTCCGGCGGCCAGCAACAGCGCGTCGCCATCGCCCGCGCGATGGTGGCGCAACCGGCGCTGGTGCTCGCGGACGAGCCCACGGCCAACCTCGACTCCCGGACGGCGGCGGGCCTGCTCGACCTGATGGCGGCCCTGAACGCGGAACAGGGCGTCACGTTCCTGTTCTCCACGCACGACCGGAACGTCATGAAGCGCGCCCATCGGCTGATCGTCGTCCGCGACGGAAGGATCGACCCCGACGGGATTCCGCCAGAGCCCGAAGGTCCCCCGCCGGCATGCCATGGCGAATCTTGAATCCAGCAGCGGTTGGGATTCCGTCCGACGGCTCGCCGTCCGGTGGGTCGCCGGCTTGGCGGGGGCCGGCCTGGCTTGGCTGGGGCCGACGACCGGCGCCGCGCAACCCGCGTTTTCCCTCGCTGGCAACGTGCGGAGCCTTTTCTCCGCGCTGAACGACTATCCCAATCCGAACCTCGCCTGGGAACGCGAGGACGGCGTGAGTTCCGACACCATCCTCCGGCTCATCGGCGAGGGCCAGCTGCGGGACGGGTGGACATGCGAAATCCACGGCGCGCAGCGCGTGCGGTTCGAAACCCTGGAAGGCGCCGGGGCCGGCCGTTTTGGATGGGGGGAACCGGTTTCGGCCACGGGCCGGTACCGCGCAACCCGCGAAGACGGGATGTGGGCCGAGCATGAAGACGGCTCGGCCGAGCTGTCCCTCGACCGGTTGAGCCTGAAGGTGGCGCTGTCCAAGGCGGATATCCTCCTCGGGCGCCAGGCGGTGAATTTCAACCAGGCCTATTTTTGGAATCCGCTGGATGTGTTCGCGCCCTTCGGTCCGCTGCAGTTCGACCGGGACTACAAGACCGGGGTGGATGCCGCGCGGGTGGACGTTCCCTTGGGGCGGCTGGGGGGGGTGAACCTCATTGGCGCCCTCGGCGGCGAGACGGAACGGGACGACGTGTCGTGGGAGGGCTCGGCGCTGCTGGCCCGGGCGTTCGCCAACTGGCGGGATTGGGACTGGGCCCTGCAAGGCGGGAAGATCTGCGGGGGCTACATGGCGGGCGGCGGCGCGTCGGGAGAGCTGGGGTTGCTCGCCGTGCGCGGCGAAGCGGCGCACTTCGAGCCGGATGAGCGCAACGGGTTTTCGTCCATCGGCCTGACGGGCCATGCCGAGGTCGTGCTCGGGGCGGGGCGCCGATTTTTCGATTCGCTCGATGTCGAAGCGGAATATTTCTTCAACGGGGCGGGCGAATCCGAGCATCTGAACGCGGCGCTGCCCCGGTTGGCCGCCGGGACCAGCCGGCAGATGGGCCGCCAATTCCTCGGCACGGCCGTCCGGTACGAAATCCACCCCCGGTGGACAGGGTCGTTGCTGTGGATCTTGTCCTTCACCGACGGATCCAGCGTGCTCCAGCCGGGGCTTGCCTTCTCCGCTTCGGAGGGGTGCGACCTCCTGCTGGGCGGGCTGGCCGGCCTCGGGGAAGACCTCGACGGCACCACCGTGGAAAGCGAATTCGGCGCCTATCCCGACATCCTCTATGTGGAACTCAAACTGTATTTCTGAGAAACGGGCGTTGAACATGTGAAGGCAGAGGAGGGACAACCATGAACAAAGCGATGCGGACTCGGTGGGTGGTTTTCGCGGTGGCGGGCTGGGTGCTTGGGGCGGCGGCGAAGGGCGAGGATTCCTTCGCCGCGCCGCGCCTCGGCGCCACGGTGAAGGGGGATGTCGTGAACGCCGTGGGCGTGGCCGGGCTCAAGGCCTGGGTGCTGGACCCGCTCGCCGTGGAGGTCGACTACGTCGGCGTGGGCGGCGACATCACCGGATATGCGATCCGGGGTCTTTTTTGGATTCCCACCGGCCTGAAGGCGGGGGAAGCCATGGTCCGGCCCTTCATTGGCGCGGGCTATGCCGACCTCGAGCAGGAAATCTCGGTTTCCGGAACGGGCTTGAGCCTGGGGACCGATTCCATCCAATGGGGCGTTGCGGGGGATGGAAAAATCACCTGCCAAGGGAGCGGGCTGCAGGTGTCCTGCGGCGTGCAGGCGAATCCGTTCAAATCCTTTCCCCGTTTGTTCCTGGAGGCGGAACTGCTGTATTCGTTCTTCGACGTGGAAGGGCAGGGCACGTCCCGCGTCCAAGGGTCGGGCATCTTGGCGCCCTATTTCGCCGACGCCGAGATCACGGTGGAGTCGGACGTCAACGCCCTGAGCCTGCTGCTGGGTCTGACCGTCTATTTTTGACGGTTCTTGCCTGCGGGAAGGGGGGGGCGGGCTGCGGCGGCCGGCCTAGGGAGGGCTGGGCAGGGCTTTCACCAGGCCGACCCGGTGCTTCTTGAGGCTGCGGTCCATCCGGGTCTTTTCGACGTGGCAGACGTGGCAAAGGGCATACAAGTTGGAGATGTCGTTGGCGCCCCCGTTCATCAGGGCCACGGCATGGTCCATTTCCAGGTTGTTGGTCGATCCGCAGACGACGCATTTCCAGCCATCGCGGTCGAAGGCGGTCACTTTGCGCACCCAGGAAAACTGGCGGGGCGTGTTTCCCTGAAAGGGGATTTCAGCCAGCGCCGCGTTGTGGGTGCGGAAATATTCGCCGACCGCCGCGGTTCGGTCGAATTCCTGCCCCTGCGCGATGCCCGCCGCGAGGAGGACCAAGGCTGCGATCCACTTCTTCATCCTCACCACTGTCTATCGTTTGACGATTTTTGCAAGTCAAATGTGAAGAATATGTTCCGCCGCCTCCGGTTGCGGGGGGGGGGGTCAGAGGGTGCCGAGGGAGAGGTCGCCATGGATCTTGTAGACGGGGCCGTCGCGGTTGACGTGGAGTTCCACGCCGGGGAAGGCGGCGGGCAATCTCTGTTTCAGGCGGCGGACGACGTCGACCTCGAAGGACTCCTGCGTTTCGGGCGGGACATTGTCGAGGGTGGCGATGCGGGCCTGGACGACGTAGCCGGGGCCGTGCCGGGAGCCGATGCCGACGGTGAAGGCGGCGCCGAGGTCGAAGAGGCCGTCGTTCTCGCGGTTGGAGGTGGCGAAGGCGGGCGGGCGGTTGGGGTGGCGCCGGAATTTCCGGTAGATGCCTTCGGCCTCGAACTCGGCATCGATCTCGTCGAAGATCTGCTTGAGCCGGTGTTCCCAGCGTTCAAGTTTGGATTTGGATTCGGACATTTTCGACGGGATTAACAGGATTTTCCAGGATGGACAGGATTGCAAGCCTGATCATCCAGTCCAAACATTTTCATTGGCTTGTGCGGATTCAAGCAGCGTGCCGGGGTTCAAGAGCCAATCGGGGTCGAATTGCAACTTCAACTCGCGCATCTGGGCGAGGGCGGGGTCGCCGGCCATTTGGCGGAAGAGGTCGCGCTTGAGCTTGCCGATGCCGTGTTCGGCGGAGATGGAGCCGCCCCAGGCGATGATCTGGGCGGCCCAGCGGGCATAGAGGGCGCGGCCGGCGGCGTAGTCGGCGGGATGGCGGGGCAGGATGTTCACGTGGAGATGGTTGGCGCCGATGTGGCCGAAGATGAGATGCTCGAGGTCGGTGGCGGCGAGATCGGTTTCGTAGAGGGCGAGGACGTCGGCGAGGCGGGCATCGGGGACGGACATGTCGGTGCCGAGCTTGACGAGGCCGGGGTGGATCTTGCGGCGTTCGTCGATGGCGGAATTGACCATTTCGGGCGCGGAATGGCGGAAGAGCTTGAGCTTCTCCAGGTCGTGGAAATTGTCGGCGAGGATGCAGGCGTCGGGATCGGCGCCGAATTCGGGGAGGCGCTCGGCGGCGGCCAGAAGGGCGGCCTCGGCCGCGGCGGCGTCGGGGGCGTGCCATTCGGCATAGACGCAGGCGGAGCCGTCGGGCAGGGCGGGGACGGAGATGCCTTTGGAGGCCAGTTCGTCGGCGTGCTCGCGGAGGAAGACGAGGCAGTTGGAGTCGAAGTATTCCAGCGCCGCGAGGCGCGGCGCGGTTGGTGGTTGGTGGTAGGTGGTGGGTGGTATTCCGACCTCTGACCTCTGATTCGCCCGCAGGGCGTCGACGAATCCGACGACGGCGGCGGTGGAGGGCAGGAAGGCCATGAGGCCCCAGACGGCGCCGGGGGCGGGCAGGAGGCGCAAGGTGGCTTCGACGACCACGCCGAGGGTGCCTTCGGAGCCGACGAAGAGGTCGACCAGATCCATGTCCGGATCGATGAAATAGCCGGCGGCGTTTTTGACGGCGGGGCGGCGCAGGGGGGGCAATTCGCCGGAGAGGGAGCCGAGGGCGAAGCGCAAGCCGTCGGTTCGGTCGCGTCCGCGGCGCAGGTCGAGGATTTCGCCGGCGAGGGTGGCGACGCGGAGGCCGAGGATGTGGTTGCGGGTGGGCCCGTGGAGGAAGGAGAGGGCGCCGGAGGAGTTGCAGGAGATCATGCCGCCGATGGAGGCGGAGGGTTCGGTGGGGTCGGGGGCGAAATAGAAGCCGGGGGGGACGGCGGCGCGGATGGCGGCGAGGGTGGCCCCGGGCTGGACGCGCATCTCGGCGTTGCCGGCGGCGAGGATTTGGTCCATGTGCGACAGGTTGAGGACGAGGCCGCCCTCGGGGACGGCGCCGCCGGTGACGCCGGTGCGGGCGCCCTGCGCGGTGACGGGCATCCGGTGGGCGCGGGCTTCGGCGAGGGCGTCGAGGACGTCGGCCGCGGTGCGGGGGAACGCGATGCGCTCGGCGCGGCCGGCGCGGCGGGACTCGTCGCGCAGGTAATCGGCATGGGCGGGCTGGAACGATTCGATCATGGACGGCAATATAACTTGCTTCGGGGCGGTCCGCACGGATAAAGTGAACGATTCAAATAAGGAGAAAAGCATGACCAATCGGTTGGTTAAGGTGAAGTTCGAACATGGGCCCGAACAAGAGGTGGAGGCGGGGATTTCGTTGAATCAGATTCTGGCGAAGTACCCGGCCGTGATGGACGGGATCGATTACCAGCCCCTGGGGGCGCTGGTGAACAACGAGTTTGTTTCGATTGAATACCAAATCGAGACCGGAAGCCATGTGCGCATCCTGGGCTACCGGGATTCGTACGGGCAGCGGGTGTATCGGCACACGATCGCCTTCCTGCTGGCGAAGGCGGCGCACGAGCTGTTCCCGGGCTGCGATTTCGCGGTGGAGCACTCGCTGTCGAAGGGGCTGTATTGCAGCTTCCGGGTGGGCGATGAGCCGGGCATCAGCAAGGACCAGCTGGCGAAGCTGGACGCGGCGCTGCGCAAGCTGTTCGACCAGAAGGCGCCGATCGACCGCATCAAGGTCACGTACGACGAGGCCATCGCGCATTTCGAGGCGGCGGGGGCGAAAGACAAGCTGAACCTGCTGCGCTACAAGAACAGCTCGCGGGTGAGCGTGTACCAGTGCGGGGCGTATATGGATCTGGCGAACCAGCCGCTGGCGAACAACGCGGCGGCGCTGGGCAACTACCAGTTGATCGCCTACCAGCAGGGGTTCGTGGTGATGGGCCCGGACCGCATGGATCTGAACGCGTTTCCGAAGTTCGAGCCGGCGCACTACATCTACGACGTGTTCAAGGGCCACAAGGACTGGGGCCGGATCGTGCGCGTGCGGACGGTGGGCGACCTGAACGAGCGCATCGCGAAGAAGAAGATCGACGATTTCATCGACGTGAACGAAGCCTACCAGGAGAAGCGGATCGCGCTGCTGGCGGAGCAGATCGTGCAGAAGCGCGGGCACGTGAAATGGATCCTGATCGCGGGGCCGTCCTCGTCGGGCAAGACCACGTTCTCGAAGCGCTTGTCGCTGCAGCTGAAGGCGAGCGGGATGAACGCGAAGCCGATCTCGCTGGACAACTACTTCGTGGAGCGGGGCCTGACCCCGCTGGACGAGAAGGGCGAGGTGGACTACGAGCACCTGGAGGCCTTGAACCTGGCGCTGATCGACGAACAGCTGACCGCGCTGGACGAAGGCAAGAAGGTGGAGCTGCCGTATTACAACTTCCACACGGGCAAGCGGGAATTCCGGGGCGAGTTCATGCACATCGGCCCCGACGACGTGATCGTGCTGGAAGGCATCCACGGGCTGAATCCGCGGCTGACGGCCAGCGTGCCGGCGGAGCACAAGTTCAAGATCTACATCAGCGCGCTGACGCAGCTGAACATCGACAGCAACAACCGGATTTCGACGACGGACAACCGCCTGATCCGGCGCATGGTGCGGGACAACAACTTCCGCAGCCACAGCGCGCTGAAGACGCTGCAGATGTGGCCCAAGGTGCGGCGCGGCGAGAAGACCTGGATCTTCCCGTTCCAGAAGGAGGCCGACGTGGCCTTCAACTCGGCGCTGGACTACGAACTGGCGGTGCTGCGCCCCTACGCGGAACCCCTGCTGGCGGAAATCAAGCCGTCGATGCCGGAGTACGCGGAGGCGGTGCGCATCCAGCAGTTCCTGTCGAACTTCCTGGTGATCCCGACGGACCGCGTGCCTCCGACGAGCGTGATCCGCGAGTTCATCGGCAAGAGCTTCTTCCAGTACTAAGGCAGAATGTCCAATATCCAATGACCAATATCCAACCGAGCAAGTGAAGATCCGGCAAGGATTTCACTTGGATATTGGACATTGGATATTGGTTGTTGGATATTGCGATTTCCCGTAGAAAGGCCTGCGATGAACGAATCCACAAGACCGGAGCGGATCGTGGCGATCGTGGGCCGGCCCAACGTGGGCAAGTCCGCGCTCTTCAACCGCCTGGTGCGGCGGCGGCTGGCGATCGTGCATTCGGAGGAAGGCGTGACGCGCGACCGCCTGCTGGCGCGCGCCGAATGGCTGGGCGAGCGCTTCCAGGTGGTGGACACCGGCGGGCTCGCGCGGATGGACCGGGCGAAATCGACGGACGAGATCCTGCAGGCGACGGCCGACCAGGTGCAGGCGGCCATCGAGGATTCGGCGGCGGTGATTTTGGTGGTGGACCTGAAGGCGGGCCTGCAGGCGCTGGACAAGGAAGTGGCGAAGCTGCTGCGCAAGGCGGACCGGCCGGTGATCGTGGCCGCGAACAAGGCCGATCTGGCGGAGTGGGACGAGAAGACCGGGGAATTCGCGCAACTGGGTTTCCGGGTGTTTCCGGTGTCGGCGTCGCACAACCGCGGGATCGAGGCGCTGATGGAGGCCGTGCTGGCGCATCTGCCGCCGGAATCCGGCGCGGCGGAGCCGCCGCGGCTGAAGGTGGCGGTGGTGGGGCGGCCCAACGTGGGCAAGTCGTCGTACATCAACCGGCTGACGGGCCAGCGGCGGGTGATCGTCTCGGACGTGCCGGGCACGACGCGCGACACGATCGACGTGCCGTTCACGCTGAAGGCGGCGGACGGCGCCGAGCGGCACTACACGCTGGTGGACACCGCCGGGATGCGGCGGCAGGGGCGGGTGCACGAGTCGGTCGAGAAGTTCAGCCTGTTCCGCGCCGAGGAGTGCATCGCGGAAGCCGACATCGTGGTGCTGATGATGGACGCGGAGGCGGGCCCGACCGCGCAGGAGAAGAAGGTGGCGGCGCTGATCCGCGAGAACCACAAAGCCTGCGTCGTGCTGGTGAACAAGTGGGACCGGGCCAAGGGCACGGGGGTGAAGGCGGAGGACTACGAGGAGAGCATGCGCCAGGAGCTGTTCTTCCTGGGCGACATCCCGGTCCTGTTCGTGTCGGCGCTGAGCGGCTTCCAGATCCGGCGCAGCTTCGAGGTGATCGACGTGGTCGCCGCGCGGCTGGGGCTGAAGCTGCCCACGGGCGTGCTGAACCGCGTGATCCGCGACGCCTTCGCGAAATCGCAGCCGCCGTTCTCCAAGGGCAAGCAGCTCAAGTTCTACTATGCGACGCAGACGGGCCAGCATCCGCCGCGCGTGACGCTGTTCGTGAACAGCCCCAAGCTGAGCACGCCCGCGCACCAGTCTTTCCTGACGGCGCGCTTGCGCGCGGCGTTCGACCTGGCCGGGGTGCCGCTCATCCTGAACTACCGGTCCAGCCACGGCGAAAAGACAGACGACGCCCGCTGACGGGCGCGCGCAGGGAGCTCTGCCATTTCCCCGTTGGCCTCCATCCTGAAGCCCTCGAAGCCGAGTCGCGGCGGCTACCGGGAGGTGTGGCGCGTGGCCGCGCCGATCATCGTGTCGATGGCGTCGTTCACGCTGATGCAGTTTTGCGACCGGGTGTTCCTGGCGCGGCACGGGTCGGTGTCGCTGCGCGCGGCGCTGCCGGCGGGCATCCTGGCGTTCACGCTGACCTCGTTTTTCCAGTCGCTGGCGGGCTACGCGGGGACGTTCGTGGCGCAGTACCACGGGGCGGGCAAGAAGAAGGAATGCGGCCGGGCGACGGCGCAGGGCCTGTGGCTGGCTTTGCTGACCTGGCCGCTGTGTCTGGCGCTGATTCCGTTCGGGAACTGGCTGCTGTCCGTGGCGGGGCATCCGCCGGACGTGCTGGCGGCGGAACAGACCTACATGGGCATCCTGATGCTCGGCGGCGGGGCGTGGGCGCTGACGAACGCCGTGTCGGGCTTCTTCTCGGGGCGGGGCGACACCCGCACGCCGATGCGGGCGAGCCTGGTCGCCAACCTGGCCAACATCGCGCTGGATTACGCGCTGATCTTCGGCCACTGGGGTTTTCCGGCGTGGGGCATCGCGGGGGCGGCGATCGCCACGGTGATCTCCTCGCTGCTGGGGCTGGCGATGCTGCTGGCGACCTACTTCCGCCGCCGGTTCCGGGAGGAATTCGCCACGTGGTCGGGCCGCCGCCTGGAGTGGAAGCTCATGGCGCCGCTGCTGCGGTTCGGGATGCCGGCGGCGCTGCAGACCCTGCAGGACGTGGGTTCGTTCGCGTTCTTCGTGGTGCTGCTGGGGCGGCTGCCGGAGGCGGACATGGCCGCGAGCAACATCGCCTTCAGCATCAACAACGTGGCGTTCATGCCGCTGCTGGGGATGGGGATGGCGACGACGATCGTGGTGGGCCAGTACCAAGGCGCGCGCGATCCCGCCACGGCGGAGCGGGCGGGCCTGACGGCCATGAAGATGGCCTGGATCTACATGGGCGTGGTGGCGCTGACGTTCCTGCTGTTTCCAAGGCCGTACTTCTCGCTGTTCACGGGCGAGGGGGCGGGCATGGTGTCGATGGACGAGGTGCTGGGCAAGGGCCGCTGGCTGCTGGTGATGATGGCGCTGTGGGGGATGCTGGACGCGATCAACCTGGTGATCGCCGGGGCGCTGAAGGGCGCGGGCGACACGCGGTTCGTGCTGCTGTGCACCTCGCTGGCGACGTGGCTGGTGTGGATGCCCGGCGAGGTGGCGCTGATCCTGTGGCTGGACGCCGGGCTGATTCCCGCGTGGCTGTGGATGACGGCGTTCATTTTCCTGATCGCGGGCGGATTCTGGTTGCGTTTCCGGCGCGGGAAGTGGAAAACCATCGAGATGATCCATTCCGAACCGCCGGCGGGAGTCCCGGCGGCGGAGGCGGTTCCATGAAGATTTCGATCCTGACGCCGAGCTACAACGGCGCGCGCTGGCTGGCGCGCGCCATGGACAGCGTGCTGTCGCAGGAACTCGCGCCCGGCGACGAGCTGGAATATCTCGTACTCGACGGCGGCAGCACGGACGGTTCGGTGCAGATCGCCGAAGCCCGGCGCGGGCGGCTGGCGGCGCTGGTCAGCGAAAAGGACGCCGGGCCAGCCGATGCGCTGAACAAGGGCTTCCGGCGGGCGACGGGCGAGCTGATCGGCTGGTTGAACGCGGACGACGCGTATCGGCCCGGGGCGCTGGCGAAGGCCCTCGCCGCCGCCAAGGCCCATCCGCAGGCGGCCTTTTTCTTCGGCCAGTGCCGGATCGTGGACGAAGCGGGGCGGGAGATCCGCGGCTTCCCGACGCGGGTGAAGAACGCCTGTTTCCCGTTTTCGAGCCGGTTCCTGATCCAGTGCATCAACTATGTGTCGCAGCCGTCCTCGTGGTTCCGGCGTTCGGCGCTGCAGGCGGCGGGAGGCGGGCTGCGGACGGACTTCACGGCGGCGTGGGACTACGACCTGACGCTCCGCCTGTGGAAGCAGGGCGGCGGAGTGCGGATCGCCGGCGAGCCGCTGGCGGATTTCCAATGGCATCCGGGGTCGATCAGCGGCACGCACTACGAGCGGCAGTTCGCGGAGGAATGGCGCGCGGCGGCGGAGGACGCCGGAAAATATTCGCCGCAGGCCGCGATCCATTGGGGCGTGCGCCATGGCATCGTGGCCTGCTATCGCGCCATGAACCGCCGCCGGTGAGGATTCTCCGCGCGGTGGAACAACGGGGCGGGGCGGGCTCAGTCTTCGCCGGTGACTTCGCGCAGGACGTCTTCGAGGGTGATGAGGCCGATGACCTCGTAGCGGTCGTCGGTGACGAGGAAGAGGGGGAGGCGGGTGACGCGCATGCGGGGCAGGAGGTGGTCGACGGGCAGGTAGGCCGCGACGAGCTGGGGGGGGCGCATGTAGTCGGCGGCGGTCTTGCCGGCGGGGGCGTCGTCGGCGAGGAGATCGAAGATGTGGACGACGCCGACGAAGGATTTCTGATCGGGATCGAAGACGGGCAGGCGGTTGAATTCGCGGGTGCGGGCGAGGGCGAGGATTTCCTCGGGCGTGGCGGTGGCGGGGACGGAGGCCATCTTGTCGCGGGGCGTCATCAGGGTGCCGCAGGTCTTGTGGGTGAGGTCGAAGACGCCGTGGATCATCTTGGACTCGTCGGAGGTGAGGACGCCGGAGCGGGCGCCTTCGCGGGCGAGGTGGAGGAGCTCTTCGCGGGTGACGAGCATCTTGTCCTCGACCTGCCGGGAGTCGTGGCGGGGGAGGGCCCAGCGCAGGAGGGTGGTGACGACGACGCTGAAGGGGCGGAGGATCCAGGAGGCGAAGCGCAGGACGCCGGCGAAGGGCAGCACGCGGCGGGAAGGGGCGGCCTGGAACCAGGCCTTGGGGATGTATTCGCAGCAGACGAGGACGACCACGACCAGCAGGCCGCCGGCGATGGCCGCGCCAGGCGCGCCGAACAGGCGCTGGCCGATGGCGGCGGCGAGCACGGCGCTGACGACGTAGGACAGGTTGGTGCCGATGAGGGTGGTGCCCAGCAACAGGTCGGATTGGGTCAGGAAATGGCGGATGGTGGCGGCGCCGCGGATCTGGCGGCGGACGAGGTGCTGCAGGCGCAGGCGGTTGATGGAGATGATGCCCGTCTCCATGCCGGCGAAGAAGGCGCCGCAGACGAGGCAGAACAGCAACAGGAAGATTTCGGCCGACATCATGCGGGGGGCCCTCCGCGGGGGGCGTCGAGCTTTTCGACGTGGGCGAGGGTGACGCGGAGGCGGATGGTCTGCATGACGCGCACGCGGACGCCTTGGGCCTGGACGACGTCGTCCTGCTTGGGCACGCTGCCGAGATTCTCGGTGATCCAGCCGGCGAGGCGGTCGGAGGTGCCGGCCCGGAGGTCGAGGCGGAGCTTGCGGTTGATTTCCTCGAGGGAGATGTTGGCGTCGACGAGCCAGGCGTAGGGCCCGGCGGACTGGAAGATGGGGCGGGGCTTGGAGAGCTCGTTGTAGATGTCGCCGGTGATCTCCTCGAGGATGTCGCCGCGGGTGACGACGCCGGCCACGCCGCCGTATTCGTCCACGACGACGGCGATGCGGATCTTTTCCTTCTGGAAGCGGGTCAGCAGGCGGTTGAGGGGGACGCCTTCGGGGATGAAGACGGGCGGAAGGGTGGCGGCGGGGAGGGAATGGGCGGGATCGAGGAGGAACTTGCGGACATCGAGGAAGCCGGCGATTTCGTCGAACTGGCCGCGGTAGAGGATGAGGAAGTTGCGCCGGGCCTTGCGGGCGAACTCGACGGGCCGGACGCCGGGGTCGTCGAGGTCGACGCCGAGGAAATCCACGCGGGGGGTCATGACGTCGGAGGCGTGCATGTCCTCGAGATCGACGATGGCCTTGATCATGGCCAGCTCGTCGGCGTTGAGGATGCCCTCCTCGCGGGAGATGTCGAGGACGGTCTCGAATTCCTCTTCGGACAGGGTCTTGCCGGAAGGCCGGAACAGATGGGCGAGGCGGCGGCCGACCAGGTCGAGCAGGAAGCGGAGGGGGCCGAGCAGCCCTTCGAAAAAGCGCAGGACGGGTCCATACAGCCGGACCAGGGTGGTGGTGTAGAACAGGCCGATCTTCTTGGGGCCGACTTCGCCGAAGAAGATGAGCAGGAGGGTCACGACGGGGATGGCGACGAGTTCGCTGTGGGCGGGGAACCACCGGAGGGCGAGGACGTAGCCGACGTTGGAGAGGGCGATGTTGACCAGGGTGTTGCCGATGAGGATGGTGGAGAGCAGGCGGGTGGGATTGGCGAGGATGGCGCGCAGGCGTTCGCCGGTGGCGGGATGCTGCTCGCCGATGCGGCGGAGCTGGATGGGGTCGATGGAGAAATAGGCCGTTTCGCTGCTGGAGAAGAAGGCGGAGCCCGCCAGCAGGGCGAGGAAGAACAGGATCAGGAGCAACGCCGTCATGGCTGCTCCCGGGACCAATTGGAATGGGCGAATGGCACAGGTTTCACTTTCCGCAATCGAAAACAATGCGTATAGTATCCGGACATGGTCAAAATATCCATCACAACTTCCCGGCGCGCGGAGCTGGTCCCGGCGACGCGGGCGATCCAGGCCGCGCTGGCGGCGCTGCCGGCGTGGGACGGGCTGCTGCACGTGCACTCCCCGCACACGACGGCGGGGGTGACGGTGAACGAGCAGGCGGACCCCGACGTGGCGGCGGACATGGAACAAGCGCTGTCCAAGCTGGTGCCGCGGTGCGCGGGCTATGCGCACGCGGAAGGCAATTCGGCGGCGCACATCCAGACGGCGCTGGTCGGCGTGTCGGCGTTCGTTCCGGTGCGCGGCGGGCGCCTGGCGCTGGGGACTTGGCAGGGGATTTTTTTGTGCGAATTCGACGGGCCGCGGACGCGGGAGCTGTGGTTGACGCCGGTCAAGGAGGCGACATGAGAATTCAGGGTTCAGGGGTCCGGGGTCCGGGTTCAGCAATTTGGGGAGGTGGAATCCGGGGTTGGGTCGCGTTGGGCTTGTTCACCCTGCTGGCCGGATGCGGGAAGGCGACGCCGGAGAAGGACTACGAGACCGGGCTGGCCTTGTTGCGCAAAGGCGATCTGGCGGGCGGAAAGGCCCGGCTGGAAGCCGCGCTGGAGCAGGCGCCGAACGGCGCGTTCGCGGCGGAGGCGCAGAATTGGCTGGGGCTGGCGAATGGGGAGCTGGGGCGGACGGCGGACGCCGCGGCCCACTTCGAATACGCCTCCACGCTGAATCCGGCGGCGTTCGAGCCGGTCTACAATCTCGGGTGCCTGTCGCTGGACTCGGGCGACATGTCGCGCGGCATTTCGCTGCTGCGGCGGGCGGCGGATCTCGACGCGAAGGACACGCGGGCGTTGCTGCGGATCGGCGAATGGACGACGCGCAACGGGCGCTGGGATTGGGCGCGGCGCATGTATTTCGAGGCGCAGAAGCGCGACCCCCAATCGGCGCCGGCGGCGGCGGGGTTGGGCCGGATCGCGTTGCTGGAGGGCAATCTGGCGCAGGCCGAGACCTTCTTCATGCAGGCGCTGGAGATGCGCAAGAACTACCTGCCGGCGCTCTACAACCTGGGCGTGCTGCATGCCCAGACGGAGGGCCACGGCGAACAGGCGCGCGAATATTTCCGCCAATATCTGGCGGCGGCCCCGCAGGGGGAGCGCGCCGCCGCCGCCGCCGCGCGCATCGGCGGCCAGGTCGTCGAGCAGACCTCGTTCCGGGCGCAGGCGCCGCCGCAGCCGAAGATGACGGCGGGGGTGCTCTGGGCGCAGGCGCAGGAGGCGCTGGACGCCGGCGACAAGGACGCCGCCTACCTGCAGGCCATGCGCGCGCTGGAGCAGGCCCGGGAGGGGGGCGATTCCGCCCAGGCCGGCGAGATCCTGCGCCGCGCGCTGGAGGTGTTCGGCGAGCGGGGGGCGGTCCAGTTGGCGGCGGGCGAATACTGGATGGGGCAGAACCGGCCCCGCGAGGCGCAGGCCGCCCTCCTGAAGGCGCAGGCCCTCGATCCGGACAATCCGATGGTGTTGCTGGAGCTGGCCCGGGCCTCCTCCGCGCTGGAGGAGTACGACACCGCCGTCGTGTCGCTGCGCAAGCTGGCGCAGCTGGAGCCGGGCAACGCCGACGCGCTGTGGACGCTGGCGGAAACCTATGGCGACAAGCTGGGCATGGCGGGCCGGGGAACGGCCGCCTATCGCGATTTCGAGCAGCGGTTCCCGTCCGATTCCCGCGCGGCGGAGGTCGCCGCCCGGGTGAAGGCGCTGGAAGAGGCGGCGGCGGCGATGCCTCCGCTTTCCCCCTAGGATGCGCGGCCGGAACCAACAGGAGCGGACATGAAGCCAGAGCAGGAATCCTTGGTGGCGGCCATTCCGATGCGGAAGGTGGGCCCGGTCAAGCTGTCCGGTCCGGAAGCGGAACTGGAGGCGCTGATTCCGCTGGCGACCTTCGAGACGCCGCTGTGGCCCTCGGTGGAGCGCGGCGCGCGGGTGACGGCGCAGGCCGGCGGCATCCGGGCCGTGGTGTTCGACGAGCGCATGACGCGGTCGGTGCTGGTGGACGCGCCCGACGCGGCGGGGGCGCTGGAACTGGTGCGGTTCGTGGACGCGCAACGGGAGGCGCTGGGCGCCGTGGCCGCGGGCACGAGCCGGTTCGCGCGCTTGAAGGACATCCATTTCGAGGTCGTCGGGCATTTGGCGTACCTCCGCTTCGAGTTTTCGACGGGCGACGCGGCGGGGCACAACATGGCCACGCGCGCGGCCGACGCGCTGCTGGCGTGGATCTTGGAGAAGCGGCCGGAGTGCGCGTATGGTTCGATTTCGGGCAACTACTGCTGCGACAAGAAGGCGTCCGCCGTGAACGGCATCCTGGGCCGCGGGAAATACACGGTGGCCGAGGTTTTGATTCCGCGCAAGCTGGTGGAGCGCTACCTGCACACGACGCCGGAGAAGATCGCCGAGCTGAACCTGCGCAAGAACTGGGTGGGCACGTCGCTGGCGGGCGGGCTGCGCAGCGCCAACGCGCATTTCGCGAACATGCTGCTGGCCTTCTATCTGGCCACGGGGCAGGACGCGGCGAACATCGTCGAAGGCTCGCAGGGCTTCACGCTGGCGGAGGCGCGGGGGGACGCGGGGCTGTATTTCTCGGTGACGCTGCCGAACCTGATCGTGGGGACGGTGGGCAACGGGAAGGGGCTGCCGTTCGTGGAGGAGAACCTGCGCGAGCTGGGCTGCCTGGAGGCGCGCGAGCCGGGGGCGAACGCGCGGCGCCTGGCGCTGATCTGCGCGGCGACGGTCCTGTGCGGGGAGCTGTCGCTGCTGGCGGCGCAGACGAATCCGGGCGAGCTGATGGCGGCGCACCTGAAGCTGGAGCGCGGCGCGTAGTGGCCGAGGAGCAGGTCATTCTGGTGGACGCGGACGACCGCGAGGTCGGCGCCATGGACAAGCTGGCCGCGCACGAACGCGGCGGCGTCCGGCACCGGGCCTTCTCGGTGTTCATCGTCGATCCGCGCGGGCGCTGGCTGCTGCAGCGCCGGGCGGCGGGCAAGTACCATTTTCCCGGGCTGTGGACGAACGCGTGCTGCAGCCATCCGCGGCCGGGCGAGGACACGGCGGCGGCCGCCCACCGGCGCCTCCGCGAGGAGCTGGGGTTCGACTGTCCGCTGGCGGAGCGCTTCCGGTTCGAGTACCAGGCCACGTCCGAAGCCGAGGGTCTGACGGAGCACGAGCTCGACCATGTCTTCACCGGCGTCCACGCGGGCGAGGTCCCGTTCGACGCGGGGGAAGTCGGCGCGGTGCGCTGGATCGAGCGGGCCGCGCTGGCGCAGGAACTGCGGGAACGTCCGGAGACGTTCACGCCGTGGTTCAAGCTGGCGATGGAGCGGGTGGACGCGGCCTGGCGATCGGACGGAACCGACGGGCATTGAAACCAACGAAGGAGCACAACCGATGAAAACCACTTGTTTGGATGGACTTTGGCAGGAGGGCCGCGATTTCCTGGGCGTGCGCTATCCGATCCTGTGCGGAGCGATGACGTGGATCAGCGACGCGACCTTGGTGAAGGCGGTGAGCGACCAAGGGGGCTTCGGGTGCCTGGCGGCCGGCAACATGCCCGGCGAGGCGCTGGCGGCGGAGATCGACAAGTGCGTGGCGCAGTCGCAGAGCCCCTTCGCGGTGAACCTCGTGACCATCGCGCCGAACTTCCCGGCCCACAAGGAGGCCGTGCTGAAGTCGAAGGCGCCGATCGTGATTTTCGCGGGCAATTTCCCGAAGCGCAACGACGTGGCGCAGATGAAGGCGGCGGGCAAGAAGGTGCTGTCCTTCGCGTCGACGGATTCGATCGCCGAGCAGATGGTGCGGTTCGGGGTGGACGGGCTGATCCTGGAGGGCAGCGAGGCGGGCGGGCACATCGGGCACGTGTCGCTGATGATCCTGCTGCAGCAGGTGCTGTTCATGAAACCGGGGGTGCCGGTGTTCGTGGCGGGCGGCATCGCGACGGGGCGGATGATCGCGCACCTGCTGCTGATGGGCGCCGCGGGCGTTCAGATGGGCACGCGCTTCGTGATGAGCGACGAATGCAACGCCCACCCCAATCTGAAGGCGCGGTTCGCGAAGGCCCGCGCGCGGGAGGCGATGAGCACGCCGGAATACGACAAGCGCCTGCCGATCGTGGCGGTGCGGGCGCTGAAGAACAAGTCGTCGGAGGAATTCGGCCGGCTGCAGTTCGAGCTGCTCAAGCTGATGGACGAGGGCAAGATCGGTCACGCCGAGGCGCAATACAAGGTGGAGAGCTTCTGGATGGGCGGCCTGCGCAAGGCGGCGGTCGACGGCGACGTGGACCGCGGCTCGTGCATGGCCGGCCAGAGCGTGGGGCTGGTGGACAAGGTCCAGCCGATGAAGGAGATCTTCGCGGAGCTGCTCGCCGGCGCGGAGTCCGAGCTGGAAGCCGTCAAAAAGCGGCTGGGCAAGATCGGCGGCTGAAAGCGTCGGTGGTCGAGCGTGGGTCGTGGGTCGGAAAACCACCCACCCCGAACGCCCCCCCCTCAACCCCCCGTTGTCCGCTCCTCGTGGCCATTGGGGCCGGCGGTGCCGGGCCGGAAGCCGAGGCGGAGGAGGACGATGACCGGCCAGGCGGCGAGGACGGCCGCGGTGGCGATCCAGAGACGGGGGGGGAGCTTGGCCATGAGGTCGCCGCCCACCCAGAGCCAGACGAAGACAGGGAGGACGATCTGGAGCAGGTTGGCTCCGCCTTGGCCGATGTCGTGGAAGCGGTGGGCGAGGACGAGGAGGGCGAGGTAGAAGGCCACGGCCACGACGGGGACGGCGATCCATGAGGGGACGAGCGGGGTGGACTGGAGACCGTTCCCGTAGGCCAGCGCCAGGATGGCCAGCAGCGGCAGGAAGCGGACGGCGAAGGCGGCGCGTCCGATGCGTCCGTTGAACTGGTTTTCCACGGCGATGCAGCGCTGCTGGATCCAAAGCTGGCGGGGAACGAGCGGATGGGCGTGAAGGTTCGTCATGGCGGGGCTCCTATTTTCCTTCGGCGGGTTGATCGGCCTTGGCGGCCTTGTCCTGCGCCTTGTTCAGGGCTTTGGCTTCGGCGAGAAGAGCCCGGGCGGGGGTCTCCCGGCCTTTCAGGTTGATGGCGTTCTGCGCGTGGTCGGTGGCGGCTTTCGCATCGCCGGCGGCGAGGGCGGCTTCGGCGGCGGCGACCAAACGACCATGGAGGACGCCGATGATTTGCAGGGCGCCGGCGTGGGTGGGCGCCAGGCGGAGGACGCGCTGGGACTCCTCGGCGGCGTCCTTGTCGTTGCCGGCCTCGAAGGCGGCTTCGGCGGCGGCGGCGTAGTGCGCGATGGCGACGGGCTTCATCGCGCGGTATTTGCGGATGCCGGTGGTGAAGCCGACGACGACGAGGAGGACCATGAAGGCGATGACGGCGCGGCTGGCGGCGGGTTTCTTCTGCTGCCGGAGCAGGAGGGAGAGCATGGCGCAGCCGCCGAAAAAGGCGAAGCAGGTCATGATGCCGAACCAGACGGTGTAGTTGCCGGGCAGGGAGACGTCGAGCAGCTGGCCGGTGATGAACAAGCCGAGGGCGGCGCCGTAGTATTGGAAGGAATCGATGACGCCGGAGGCGAAGCCGGCCATCTTCTTGCCGCCGATGTCGACGGGGGCGGCGGCGCCGACGATGGAGTGGGTGCTGTTGGCGGTGATGGCGATGAGGACGAGGAAGAGGCAGCCCAGGAGGATGCCGCTGGTGGTGGGGCCGATGAGCTTGAGGGCCATGACGGTGGTGGCGGCGGCGATGACGCAGGCCTCGCCGTAGTAGAGCACCATGGCGACGGGGTAGCGGTTGCCCCGGAAGAAGCGGTCGGAGGCCCAGCCGGAGAGGACGGAGCCGCAGACGGCCACGATGGGCACGAGCACGAGCGTGAAGCTGGCGATGAGGGGCAGGTTGGTCTTCATGTTGAAGCCGAGGACGTCCTCGAAGTAGAGCGGGGAGAGCTGGTCGGCGGCGTGGCGGACGGCGCCGGTGCAGCCGTAGGCCACGGCGTAGAACCAGACGAGGGGGTTCGAAAACACGAATTTGAACGATTCCAGCACGGGGACGGTGGTGCCGGCGGAGTTGTCCACGTCGTCCTGGATGCTGCCGTGGAAGCCCGCGTCTTCGGGGGACTCCGCGGAGACGAAGTAGAACCAGATGGAGACGAGGCCGAGGAAGATCGGCGGGAGGCAGAAGAGCATGCGCCACTCGCCGGGGCCGACGACGAAGGCGAGGAAGCTGAAGCCCGCGAGGATCCACGGGGCCAGCATGGAGATCATGGCCTGGCCGGACTGGATCATGAAGCCGAAGATGCCGGAGAACAGGCCCCGTTCCTCCTTGTTGAACCAGGCGGCGTTGATCTTGACCATGCCGGGGGTGCCGGCGGCCTGGATGTAGCCGTTGACCATCCACATGGCGGCGAAGGCCATGAACGAGGAGGTCCATGGCGAGAAGCCGATCAGCAGGTTGACGAGGATGGAGCCGACGGCGCCGATGAGCATGGAGGCGCGCCCGCCGATGCGGTCGCAGAAAAGTCCGTTGAGGAGCTGGCCGGTGCCGTAGGCGAGGGAGAACCAGGCGGCGAGGTTGGCGATGTCGCCGGTGGACCAGCCGAATTCCACGCGCATGCCCGCGCCGGCGAAGCGGAAGTTGTAGCGGCACATGTAGAACATGGCGTACAGCAGGCCCACGGTGAACCAGTTGAGGCCGCGGCGCGTCTTGAATCCCAGGGGGTGCTTGTGCGACTCTTTCCATTCCAGCTTGGCGGCTTCGGCGATGCTCATCGTGTGATTCCTCTGTAGTGGATCGGGGCGTCGTTCTCGTCTTCGGCAGATGGGGCGGATTCCTCCGCGCCGGGCAAGGGTTTTCCTTCGAACCAGACGCGCTGGTTCTTGTGGTCGAGCGTGACGGCGTAGCGCGAGAGGATGCCGAGGCCGAGGCGGGCGGGGAACGTCTCGGGCAGGCCGAGCGCGGCATGGGTGGAGATGCGCACCTCGTCGAGGGCCAGTTCGCCGAGGACCAGCGGGCCGGCGTCGCCGGCGGCGTCGCCGGGCAGGGAGAGGTCGAAGTCGCCGCCGGTGTCGATCACCAGCAGGATCGGTTCGCCGGCGAGCGTGCCGTGCACGGCCGGACGGCCGCGCCAGTCGCGCAGCGGGAGGTGGGCGAGCACGGCGGCGGGGCCGGCCGGCTGGTAGGTGGAGTGGGAGGAGAAGCGGACGAAGCGGTTGGGGAAGTCGAAGCGGATGAAGGCGAACGAGCGCATCAACGCCGCGCCCATCACGGCCTGCGTTTTGGCCGCCAGCGCGCGGCGGGGCGCGGAGACCGGCGCGGACCCGGCGGAACTTTCCGCGCGGGCGGCCGGGCCGAGGTCCCCGCGCGCGGGGGCGACATAGAAGACGGGCGATTCGACATGGAGCTCGTCCAGGACGATCTTGTTGGCGACGCCCGCGTAGCCGGGGATTTCCGCGACGACATGGTCGGCGTACTCTCCCGTCGGCGGTTTGAAGGTCCGGTAGTCCATGGCCTCGGTCGATTGCAGGAGCAGCCAATTCTGGCGCGCGGAGGAATCCAGCAGCAGGTTGAATTTGACGAAGGTGGCCGTCCGGGCCTGGAGGACGGGGATGCGCAGGGACCGCGGCGAGGAGAAGTCCATCCGCGCCGAACGGTCCTGGTGGACGCGGTTGGCGAATTCGAAGCGCGCGCCCGCCGCGTCCTGATAGGTGGTGATGCCGTAATAGCGCGCATCGCGGCCGCCGGCGAGAAAC
>SABN01000042.1 GCA_009928955.1 Opitutia bacterium
ATCATAGGGGGTTCAGGGTTCAGGGTTGGGGGGCGGGGCGAGCCTCAATATTCAATATCCAATGTCCAATAACCAATGTCCAAGGGAAAACGGGAACCGAGGCGGGGGGCGGGGGGCAGTCCGCAATATCCAATATCCAATGTCCAATCATCAAATGAAATCCTGAATCCTGAACCCTGAACCCTGTCTCCTGACTTCATGACTTCCACGACTTTTTGCGGGGGGCGAGGCCGACGAGGTCGACGGCGCGGGCGAGGCCATAGAGGAAGTAGAGGACGCAGAGGCGGAGGAAGAGGACAGGGGAGTTGGCGCGGTCGGCGATGAGGGCGGCCGGAACGACGGTGACGACGGCGAGGGGGGCGAGGAGGAGGAGGAGCCACGGGTTGAGCAGGGCGAGGGCGAGGGCGAGTCCGGCGGCGGCGAGCAGAAGGCCGGCGAGGAAGGCGAGGGAGAAGAAGATGGCGTTGGCGCCGGATTTGCCGCCGGAGCTTTTCAGGATGGTGGCGTAGGCCTTGCGGTTGGCGTGCCAGAGCTGCTGGCGGTAGTACTGGACGAGGGTGGAAGGTTCGCCGAGGTGCGTGACGCGCAGGGCGGGCAGGGCGACGACTTCGCAGCCGGCCTGCGCGGCGCGGAAAGCGAAGTCGGTGTCTTCGCCGGTGGTGAGCGTTTCATCGAAGGCCGGGACGGCCGCCAGCAGGGCGCGGTTGAAGAGCAGGTTGCGGGTGGTGATGAGCCGGAAGGCGCCGGCGGTGACAGGGGCGGGATCGCCGCCTTGGGCGGCGGGGTTCTTGTGGTGCCAGTGGGCGTGCCAGGAGCGGTGGATCCAGTTGCCGTTGTCGGGGGGCCGCACAGGATAGCCCAGCAGCACGGGAGCGGGCTTCAGGAGCCACGGGGCGGCATTCTCCAGCCAGTCGCGGTCCGGCACGCAGTCGCCGTCGAGGAAGGCCAGGGCCGATCCCCGCGCGGCGCGCAGGGCATGGTTGCGGCAGACGGGGATGGAGGCGCCGGGATGGATCTGGCACTCGTCGAAGCCGGCGGCGCGGGCGGCCGCCACGGTGCCGTCGCGGCTGCCGCCGTCGACCAAGATGGTTTCCAGGCTCCAGCCTTCGGGGAGGCGGAGATGGTCGAGGGCGGCCTTCAGCCCGGGCAGGTGGCGTTCCTCGTTGAGGGCGACGACCATGACGGAGAGGATGTGCTGGGTGCCGGAGGTCATGGCTTTTTCGGGAGTTGGTTGGCGGCCCACTGGGTCTGCGAGGCCATGCCCAGCAGGATCTGGACGTCCTTCTCGGTGAGGGGGCCGCGGGAAAGGATGCGGCGGATGCCGAGCATCATGTGGTCGGCGGTGTCGTCCGTCATGAATCCGATGTCGAGGAGGGCCTGGCGCCATTTGGCGAACATGGTTTCGCGCATGGCGGAGGGGCATTCCTCGGAGCGCTCCTGCGGGGGCTCGAAGATGCCGGCGGCGTTGAACAGTTCGGAGGCGACGACCATGACGGACATGGCGACGTTGAGGGACTTGTAGGCGTCCGAAGAGGGGATGCGGATGAACTGGGTGCAGAGGGCGAGGTCGTCGAGGGAGAGGCCGTTGTCCTCGGAGCCGAAGAGGATGGCCACGGGGGTGTCGAGGGCGGCGGCGAGGAGGCGGGGCGCCCATTCGCGCGGCGTCTTGGAGTGGTCGCGGTACAGGCCGCCGCGGTTGGAGGTGCCGGCGACGAGCCCGCAATCGGCGACGGCCTCGGCGGTGGTGTCGAAGATCTGGCGGTTGTTCAGGATGGAGCCGGCGTGGCAGGCCATTTGGGAGGCGTCCTCCATGTTCATGCCTGGGCGCGGATTCACGAGGACGAGGCGGGAGAGGCCCATGTTCATCATGGCGCGGCAGGCCGAGCCGACGTTGCCGCCATAGATGGGGTTGACCAGGACGATCCGGATGTGGTCGAGCGGAGACATGGAAGGGATGATAGCGAACCGGGGCCGGAAAACAATCAGAAGTGCAACCGCCGGAAGGCGCGTTCAGCGGGCGAGGGATCGGGGCGGTTGCAGGAAGGTTTGCGCGATCAGGGCGTCGCGCACTTCGCGGCGGGTATGGAGCCGGGTGCGCATGGGCGGATTGGCGTGATGGGTGCGGTCGAGCCCGGGCATGGGCAGCGCGGGGAGGGGGGCCAGGCGCATGCTCATGGCGTAGAGGCGGGGCAGGATCGCGCCGGTGTGCCGCGTGGCGGTGTCGAGGGCGCGGGTTTCGCCTGCGCGGCTCTGGACGCCCGGCACGATGGCGTTGAGCGCGATCCGCGCGGATTCGGCCAGATCGGCGGCCTCCGCGGCATCCTTCTTGGCCTGGGCCAAGCGCCGGGCCAGCACCGGCTGGATGCGCTCGGCGGCGGGTTTCCGGGGGGTGATTTTTTGCGCGGGCCGGCGCGCCAGCTGGGGCGGCGGCGGGGGCGGGGCGGAATGCGGCCGAGGGGGCGGCGGCGTGGACGGAATGTCGGCGCCGAGACGTTTGAAGATTTCGGCCAGCTCGTCCGGCGTGGGGGAGTCCCCGCCGCCGGATCGGGCGGCGGAGGACGGCGGCGGCGGACGGGCCTTCTTTTCCTTTTTCTTTTTGGCGGCGGCCATCTGGCTGGCGAGCCAGATGGCGCCGGCAATGGCAAAGACGACGATGTCCCAGATGGAATCGTCGCCGTAGGCGAGGAAGATGGGCGCCGCCAGATGCATCAGGCCTGCGGGGGCTTTTCGCCTTCGGCGAGGGACTCGCGCATGGAGGTGTCGGCCATGATGTTCTGCATGCGCAGGTAATCCATCACGCCCAGCTTGCCTTCGCGCATCGCGGTGGCGATGGCCATCGGGATCTCGGCCTGGGCGGCCACGACCTTGGCCTGCATCTCCTGGATGCGGGCGCGCATCTCCTGCTCGGCGGCGACGGCGGTGGCGCGGCGGCCTTCGGCTTCGGCCTGGCGCAGCTTCTTGTCGGCCTCGGCGCGCTCGGTTTCGAGCAGGGCGCCGACGTTGGCGACTTCGCGGGCGCCGGACACGCCGGCGACGGAGACGTCGGCGATGTCGATCGACACGATCTCGAAGGCGGTCTGGGAATCGAGGCCGCTGTTGAGCACCTTCTTGCTGATCTCGTCGGGGTTCTCCAGGACGTTCTTGTAGCTGGGCGAGGAGCCGATGGCCGACACGATGCCTTGGCCGACGCGGGCGATGATGGTGTCCTCGGTGGCGCCGCCGACGAGGCGGGCGAGGTTGGCGCGCACGGTGACGCGGGCCTTGACGAGGAGGCGGATGCCGTCGCGGGCGACGGCGTCGAGCATGGCGGCGCCCTTGGCGGGATCGGGGCAGTCGATGACCTTCGGGTTCACGGAGGTGCGGACGGCGTCATAGACGTCGCGTCCGGCGAGGTCGATGGCGGCGGCGCGCTGGAAGGAGAGCTCGATGTTGGCCTTGTCGGCGGCGATGAGGGCCTGGACGACGTTGATGACGTCGCCGCCGGCGAGGTAGTGGGCCTCGAGCTGGTCGCTGGTGAGGGGCAGGCCGGCCTTGACGGCGCGGATGCGGGCATCCACGATGAGCGTGGGCGCCACGTTGCGCAGCTTCATGCCGATGAGGTTGAGCAGCGAGATGTAGGCGCCGGACATCCAGGCGCGCACCCAGACCTTCAGGAAGTAGAAGAAGACGCTGAGCAGGATGACGACGAGGATCCCCGCCAAGATCAGCAGGACGAAGGTGAATTGTTGCATGGTTCGACTCCTTATTCGGGGTTTTCCGGGGACTTTTCAGGTGGGTTCGGCAACGGGGGCGGGACCGGCGGCGGCAGGGGGAAGGAGAACTGGGGCCGGCGCAGGAGGGCGAGCACGAGCGACCCCGCGCCGAGGATCCACACGGGCATGGCGATGAAGGCGGCGACGCCGGGGAACGCGGTGGCGAAGTAGAGCAGGAACAAGCCGACGGCCAAGGACGAGAGGACGCGCGCGAAGGTCTGCGGCCCCTGCGCGCGCAGCAGCCGATGGCCGAGCCAGAGCGCGATGACGATGTGCGAGAGATAGGCCAGCGCGGCATAGAGGGCGCCCAGCAAGAGGGCCAGCGGGATGCCGACGAGGCTCATGAACGCGAAGGCGATCAGGAAGGGACCGAGCAAGACGGTGGCCGAGCCCGCGAGCAGCACGCGCCACGGCGAGGTGCGCAGCGTCCGCACGGCGGAGCCGGCCAGCAGCGGGAAGAAGCCGACGAAGGGCAGGCCCGCGAGCAGGGCCGCCAAGAAGAGGTAGCCGTGGACGGCGAAGCGCGCCTGGAGCGCGGCGGGCGAGCGGGCGTCCGCGTCCGGCAGCAGGGTTTTCACGGGCTTGACGACGCCGGCGATGGCCACGCTGGAGTCGTAGGCCAGCGTCTTGGGCGAGGTGTAGACGAGGTCTCCCGCGATCTGCGTGCCGGGCACGATCCGGATTTCGTCGGCTTGGACGCGGACATTGCCCGCCCAGCGCCCGCCGAGCGTGACGGAATCCGCGAGGATCCAGGCGTTGCCTTCCACGGCGCCTTCGCAGATGACGGTTTTTCCGAACAGGGCGGCCTGGCCCCGCACGACGGAATTGGTGGTGAGCTGGAGGCCGGCGGCATAGGCCAGGAGGTTTTGCCCCGCCTCGCCGCCGATGATGGCGGAACGCGCCAGCACGCGCAGGTCGCCGCCGGATTGGCCATCGAAGCGGACGGCCGTGGAGGCCACCAGCCAGAGGTCGCGCCGGGCGTCGCCCTGGATGTCCAGGCGGTGCGCCATCAGCAGCGATTCGTCGTCCAAAGTCTCGCGGGCGGGAAGGACGAGGGTGTTGGTGCGCTCGCCCGTGCGAAATTGATAGGCGTCCGAGACGGCTGGCAGCAGGAGCAGGAGGGCCAGGATGGAGAGGGGGCTCTTCATGGGGAGGCGCTCGCGTCGCGGACGATGAGGTGGCCGTCGCGGATGGCGCTGACGCGGATGGCGGCGCCGGCGGCGATCCACTCGCCGCCCTCCGCGAGCACGTCATGGCGCTTGCCGTCGAGGAGGGCGATGCCGCCGGGGCGCAGGGCGGTGACCGCTTCGCCGGCCGCGCCGAGCCAGCGGTCCGAGAGGGGGGCGGCGGATTTGTGGGTGGCGCCGTCGGTCCGCAGGGCGATGCGCCGGCCGGTGCGGGTGCGCGGGAAAATCTGCACCCACAGCAACAGGGCGATGCCGCCGAACACCACGATGGCGATCGCCGACAGGAACCCCCACGGCGCGGGGAAGTGGACAAGGCCCACGCCCATCGCCGCCAGCAGCGCCAGTCCGCCGACGACCCCCGCGATGCCGCCGGGGATGAACACTTCGGCGATGATCAGCAGCAGGCCGGAGGCCAGCAGCGCCGCATACCATGAAACGGGACTCATGCTCATGGGAACAAGGATAGCATCTTCGCCCGGCCCGATGCAAAGCGTCTTTTCGCTCCGGAAACAACCCGGAAACAACCCGGGGGATGGACACAGTGCCGGGATTGTTGTTGCGGGTGGACTTGCGCGGCGCGGCGCGACAACGCTTCTCCCCGCCGGGCGGCCTCCGGCGGCGGAACATCGTCGGCGAATCGCCTTGCCGCGCCGCGCCGGCGCGTGCTAGAAAGATACACAGGTGTCGATGCGGTGTCGGCATCGGAACCATCAAGAAAACAGGAGGACCCCATGTCCAGAACGAAGTGGATCGCGGTGTTGGCGGCCAGCTTGGCGCTGGGGCTTTCGCTCGGATGCGACAGCAATGATTCAGATGATGACGCCGACGGCGGCGGCGCGGCGACCGGTTCCTACGCCGGCACGTGGGTGGGCAATGTCTGCGGACGCGGACTGACGATGACGCTGACGCAGAACGGAACGTCGCTTTCGGGCTCCTATGCGTTCACCGATCCCGCGTTCAGCGACACCTGCGCCGGAACCGTGTCGAGCGTGACGCCGCCGGCAACGGCTTCCCTGCGCAGCACGGGCGGACACGATTTCTGGTTCGACCTCGCTTTCAGCAGCCATCGATCGTTTTCGGGCGGCTTCTACAAGAGCGGCGTCAAAATCTGCGACGTCAACGCCAGCAAGTAGCGGAAACGCCGGGGGCGGGCTGCGGCCCCGGCGGGCCCTCGCGGCGCGCTGGGTTTTCCACGCCATGGAAAATGGGTTCCATCGCGTGGAAACCCTTTTCCGGGACCTGCGGATGGGGCGGCCCGTTTCCCTGCCGGCGTCCGCGCCTTGATCGCCTCCAGTTGGGCGCCGCTCGACTCGAGGGTTTTTCCGGTTGCAAGGCCGGGGCCTTTTCCATGCCGTCTCTCCATCGGCGCCGCCGACTCGGGGCGTCCAGATGTGCGCAAAAACCGCGGGAATGTCCTTGCGGCGAGGGTGTCGGATTGACTTGGGCGGGGCGGAATGATTTGCTTGAGCGAGAAGCAGAGGAGAAACGATGAATAAGTTTTTGGGATGGCTGGCGGGTGCGTGGATTCTGTCCTTTTCGATGGCGCAGGCGCAGGCGCCGGCGCCGTTGCCGAGCAACGTGGCGGTCCAGTTGACGCAAGTGTCCCGGATCGTGGAGCGGGCGGAGCGGTCGCTGGGCGGGGCGGGGGTCGCCGCGGAGTCGTCGAAGATCGAGACGGCGAAGGCGGCCGCGGCGGAGGCGCGCGCGGGGATGCAGGAGATCGCGCGGCGCTATGCGGGCAAGTATGCCCCGGACCATCCGGACATCGCGGCGATGCAGAACCGGATCGCGGCGCTGGAGGCGGCGGCGGGCGGACGGGCGGTGGCGGCCCAGCAGGCCCAGGCGGCGGCGCAGCAGCAGGCGGCGGCCGCAGGCGCGGCGTCGGGGGATTGGCTGGCGCGGCTGGGTCCCTTCGTGATCGGCATGGGGCGGCCAGGACATGACGGAGCCCGATATCTGGTTCCCAGCGCGACGCAAGCGGCCGAGGAGATGCAGAAGCGGCGGGGCCTCTATGCGGCGGCCTCGACGGCCTTGGCGGAATACCGCCGGGCCAACCTCGGGGCGATGGAAACCGACGAACTGCGGCAGGTGGCGTCCGATCTCGATGTGGCCCTGCGCCAGTTCGGCGAGTCCTGCGTGCAGTACGCCGACCAAGATCTGGCCGAGGCGGACGCGCGCATCGGGGAACTCGAGCAATTCGTCCGGGAGCAAGACGCCCAGATCGCGGCGGCGGAGCCGGCCCTGTATCCCGAGCGCAGCACCCTGGAGCACGCGCAGGCGGTGCTGGATCGGGCGGGCGGGTTGGTGAAAAGCGCCGATCCGCGGATGACGGCGCTGGCTTCGCGCCTGGACGCCCTGAAGAAGGCCGATGTGCGCCTGCGCGCGGCGCGCGCCGCCGATACGCGTCTGCGGCCCGATGCCTACGCCGGCGGCGATGCCGAGGCCTTGAAGCGGTTCGCCGAGCAGGTCGTGGCGCGCGCCCAACCGGGCATTCGCTTGCTCAAGACCGCCCTCGTCTCCCCGGATTGGACGGAGGAAAGCGCCGTTGAATGGACCGATACGACGCGGACGGCGCTGCGCCACCGCACGACCCGCCGCGTGACCGCGCAAGTGGCGGGGCGGCTCAACGCAACTACGCGCCTCTACACGGTGGATGTCCGCCAAGACCGGTTGTCGAGCGGGGCGTGGGGGCCGACCGTCGGCCATGTGATGTTCACCGATCCCATGTTGGAAGAGAACGTGAAGTAGCGACATGAAAATTCCCTTTGGCAAGAGTCCGTTGATTGTCGGATGCATCGGATCGGAGGCGCGGTTGCGCCGGTGCGCCCGGAAGGTGGCGCCGGATTGCGACATGCTGGAAGTGCGCTTGGATTTGACGGGGCTGTGCGCTGGCGAATGGGTGGGCTTGTGCGCGGCGATCCAAAAGCAAGGGATGCCGGTGTTGCTCACGATTCGCGCCGAAACCCAAGGCGGCGAATGGCGGGGACGCGAAGCCGAGCGGCTGTCGTTGTATCTGACAGGACTCCAATCGGTGTCGGCCGTGGATGTGGAGATCGGGGCGCACGCGCTGGAGATCGTGGCGCAGGCGGCCCATCGGCGCGGGGTGGGGGTGGTGGGATCCTTCCACGATTTCAAGGGCACGCCGGAACTGGCGCGCCTGAGCGCCGTGGAACTCCGGGGCCGCCGCATCGGCGCCGACGTGGTGAAGATTGCCACCTGGGTGAAGACGCCGGCCGACTTGGCGCGGCTGTTGGCGCTGCCGGCGCAGGCCAAGGGACCGATCTGCGCGCTGGGCATGGGCGCGGCGGGGGCGGTGTCGCGCGTGGCGCTCCCTTGCGCGGGGTCCTGCCTGACCTACGGATCGCTGGGCCAGGCGACCGCGCCGGGACAGCTGAGTTGCCGCCAATTGGCCAAAGAACTGGTCCGCTGGGGCGCGCGCAAAGCCTGATTTTTTTCGCCGCCGAACGACATTTCATCGGCGCCGACCGCCGGCGTCGCTCCCGATCTTCACCTCATCTTGTGCAAGGTGTGTATTCAATGGATACTTAATTAAGTCTCCTCAGGATGAAATCGCTATATGAATTATAACTCATTCCAATGAAATAGAATGACAATTGAAATCGACGCAGTGTTAATTAATGATGCGTAGATGATTTCGAACGATTATTTTCGGGCGAAAGGAGAAGCGGGACGGATCTGGCGACATTGACCCGCATCGATTCGCTCCATAAACGTCAAGGGAAAGGGGGGAAATGGGGTTGACATGGGGAGGCGCAGGGGATATTTCCTCACCCCGTTATGGCTTGCGAGGTGAACATCGTGTTGGGCGAGCGCTCGTATCCGATCTGGGTCGGTGCCGGGGTGTTGGACCGATTGCCGGCCGCTTTGCAGGGACTTCGCGGCCTGGTGGTGACGGATGCCCATGTGGATGCCTTCCACGGAGCCCGGGTGATGGCCCTTCTGGGCGAGGGCTGGGACAAGATCGTTCTGCCGCCCGGGGAATCCACGAAATCGGCCTCCCGGTGGGCCGAATTGCTGGAGCAGATCGCCGCGACCCGCTTGGATCGCAATGGCGTGCTGGTGGCGCTGGGCGGGGGCGTGGTGGGGGACTTGACCGGGTTTGCCGCCGCTTCCTATATGAGGGGCATCCGCTTCGTCCAGGCGCCGACCAGCCTGCTGGCGATGGTGGATAGTTCCGTGGGCGGCAAAACCGGCATCAATCTGGGGGCGGGGAAGAATCTGGCGGGAGCTTTCCACCAGCCGATGGCGGTTTGGGCCGACACGGACACCTTGGCGACCCTGCCGGCGCGCGAGTTCGCGGCGGGGATGGCCGAGGTGGTCAAATACGGGGTGGCGCTGGATGCGGAATTCTTCGGATGGCTGGAGCAAAACGCGGAGGCGATCCGGGGGCGGGAGCCGGGGGCGCTGGAGCGTTTGGTGGCGCGCGGCTGCCAGATCAAAGCCGACGTGGTGTCGAAGGACGAGCGCGAGGGGGGGCTGCGCGCCGTGCTGAATTTCGGCCACACGATGGGCCACGCCATCGAGAAGGCCGCCGGTTTTTCCGGCGTGCGGCATGGCGAGGGCGTGGCGATGGGCATGGTCTTTGCCTTGGATCTTTCCGCGGAGTTGCGTGGATTCCCGGCGCCGGATGCGCGGCGGACGGTTTCGTTGCTGCGGAGATTCGATCTGCCCGTGGCGCCGCCGCCCGAATTGGCGTGGGACGGGTTGCGCTCCGCGATGGGCGTGGACAAGAAGGCGGCGGGCGGACAGGTGCGTTTCGTGCTGTCCGCGCAGCTGGGCCAATCGGATTTGCCGGTGGCGGTTCCGGAAGCGGAACTGCGGGCGGCTTGGGAAAGGTGGTGCGCGCATGTCGTCGGTGAATGAATGGGTGGTCCGCGAGTATCTGGAAGCGCTGGGTTTTCTGGTGCGCCAGCCGAGGAAGTACCAAGTCGTGGCGCGCTCCAAGGGCCTGCACGAGGAAGTGGACCTGCTGGCGGTGAATCCGGCGGTGAAGGGTCCCGCGGCCTTGCCCGAAGCCATGCTCTGGGGCGCGCGTGAACTGGCGCAGGTGGCCGGCGCGGTGGTGGCCGTGCGCGGATGGCATTCCGAAAAATTCACGGCGGCCATGCTGGCGAGCTCCCCGGAGGTCTATCGCTTCGCGGAGCCGGAATCCGTGCGGGCGGCGACCGTCGAACTGGGGTTGGAGAATCCCGCGAAGATCCTATGCATGGCGGACCTGCCGACGGACGCCGACCAGCGCGCCGAGGCGCTGGATTTCCTGAAGTCGCGCGGGATCGACGGCGTGATCCTGTTCCGCCCGATGTTGCTGGAGCTGGCCGAGCGCGTCGACGTGAAGAAGACCTACGAGAAGTCCGATCTGCTCCAGATCCTGCGCATCCTGAAGAATTACGACCTGCTCCGGAGCGGGCAGATGGATCTCTTCCGGCAGGCCCGCCGCCGCCGGCCGGCCAGCCGCGAAAGCGGAGAGGCGAAGGAAGGGGAGGCGCTGCCTTTCGTGGAAGACGCGGAGCCGCGCGAGGGAGAGCCGGGGTCGTGAGGTTGCGGCGCCACCGTTCCACGCAAGGATTTTCCGGATGACCGCGCGCGAAGCCTACATCGTGTTGAACCAGATCGAGGGGATCGGCCCCGTCCGGGTGCGCGCGCTGTGCGAGGCGCGGGGCTCGCCGGAGGCGGTCCTGTCGTCCTCGCCGGCGGAGCTGGCGGCGGTGAGGGGCGTGGGGCCGAAGGTGGCGGAAGCCATCGTGTCGCAGCGGGGCGCGCTGGACGCGGGGCGCGAGGAGGCGGCGGCGGCCAAGCTGGGGGCGCGGCTGGTCACGCCGGTGGACGCGGACTATCCCGAGCCGCTGAAGACCATCTATGATCCGCCGCTGTGCCTGTATGTGCGCGGGACGCTGGAGAAGAAGGATGCGCAGGCGTTGGCGATCGTCGGCACGCGGCGGGCGTCGCATTACGGGATGGCGCAGGCGGACCGGCTGGCCTATCAGGTTTCGAAGGCGGGGTTCGCGGTGGTGAGCGGCCTGGCGCGCGGCATCGACACGGTGGCGCACAAGGCGGCGCTGAAGGCGGGCGGCCGCACGCTGGCGGTGCTGGGCGGGGCGATGGACAAGCTGTATCCGCCCGAAAACCGCGAACTGGCGGAAGAGATCGTCGCGCATGGGGCGCTGATCAGCGAGTTCTCCTTGGGGCGCGAGCCGGACCGCACGACTTTCCCCTACCGGAACCGGATCGTGAGCGGCTTGTCGAAGGGCGTGCTGGTGGTCGAGGCGGGGGTGGACAGCGGGGCGATGAACACGGCCGAGCAGGCGCTGGAGCAGGGGCGCAGCGTGATGGCGGTTCCGGGCCGCGTGGACATGGAGGGGGCGCGGGGACCCCACCGCCTGATCCAGAACGGCGCGCGGCTGGTCGAGGATTTGTCCGACATCCTCAAGGAATTTGAATTCCTCTTTCCGCCGGCCGAGCAGGCCCGGCTCGTCCGCCAGCAGGACGCCCGGCAGCGGCTGACCCTGCTGCCCGCGGAGCAATCCGTGGTGCGGGCGCTTTGGACGGAGCCCGAATTGGATTTTGACGTGCTGATCCGCAAGACGGGATTGTCTTCCGCTCAGCTGATGACGTTGGCGATGCAATTGGAGATGAAACGCATCATCCGCCGGCTTCCGGGCCGTCGGGTGGCGCTGATGGACGAGATCCGCCAGTGGGACCTGCCCCCGGCGGAGGGAACCCCTTGAACGAAAGGAAAACGAACATGGCGAAGAATCTGGTGATCGTGGAGTCGCCCGCGAAGGCGAAGACCATCAACAAGCTGCTGGGCGGCGATTTCGTGGTGAAGGCCTCGATGGGGCATGTGCGGGATCTCCCCGAGCGCTCGCTGGGCGTGGATGTGGAGAACGGCTTCGCGCCGCAATACGTGGCGATCAAAGGCCGCACGAAGATCCTGTCGGAGCTGCAGGCCCTGGCGGCGAAGGCGGAAATGGTCTATCTGGCGCCCGACCCCGACCGCGAAGGGGAGGCCATCGCCTGGCATCTGCGCGAGGCGCTCAAGGGCAAGTCGCCGTCCCTGGAGAAGTTCCGCCGCGTGACGTACAACGAGATCACGGCGGCGGCGATCCGCAAGGCGTTCAGCCAGCCCGGCGAAATCAACCAGCCGCGGGTGGACAGCCAGCAGGCGCGGCGCATCCTGGACCGCGTGGTGGGCTACAAGGTCAGCCCGATGCTGTGGCGCCGCATCCCCGGGGCGTCGAGCGCGGGCCGGGTGCAGTCGGTGGCGCTGCGGCTGGTGTGCGAGCGCGAGATGTCCATCCGGAATTTCAACCCGGAACCGTATTGGATCCTGGGCGTGAAGGCTTCGAAGCGGGTGGACCCGCGCGCCCCGTTCACCGCCGAGCTGGCGCGCCTGAACGGCGCGAAGGCGGAAGTGAAGGACGAGGCGCTGGCGCGGCGGCTGATGGACGAGCTGAACCGGCGCGAGCTGCGCGTGGCGGACGTGGTGCTCAAGGAAATCCGGAAGAACGCCCCGCCGCCGTTCATCACCAGCAGCCTGCAGCAGGCGGCCAGCGGCGCGCTGGGCTTCTCCCCGTCGCGCACGATGCGCTTCGCGCAGAAGCTCTACGAAGGCGTAGATCTCGGCCATGGCTCCGCCTCGGGCTTGATCACCTATATGCGCACGGATTCGTTCTCCGTCGCCCAAGAGGCGCGCGAACAGGCGGCGGCGTTCATCCTGAAGGAGCACGGGCCGGAATTCCTGCCCGAGACGCCCAACGTGTTCCGCAGCCGCTCCAGCGCGCAGGAGGCCCACGAGGCCATCCGGCCGACCGAACCGGCGCGCACGCCCGAAAGCCTGAAGGACATCCTCGAGCGCGATGATTGGCGGCTCTACGACCTGATTTGGCGGCGCTTCATGGCCAGCCAGATGTCATCCGCGCGCATCGCGCAGCGCACCGCCGAGATCGAGGCGGTCGGCGGCCCCGAGGCGGGTCCGGACGCGTTCCTCTTCCGCGCGACGGCCTCGGAGATCGTGTTCCCCGGCTTCATGCGCGTGTCGGGCCTGGAGCAGCGCAAGAAGGAGGAGGCCGAGAACGCCGAAGGCGACGAGGTGGAGAATCTGCCGCCGCTGGAGAAGGGCGAGGGGCTCGACGCGGTGGAATGGCTCAACGACCGCAAGGAGACGCAGCCGCCGCCGCGCTTCACCGAGGCCTCGCTGGTGAAGGTGCTGGAGGAAAACGGCGTGGGCCGGCCGAGCACCTATGCGCAGATCATTTCGACGCTGCTGGACCGGAAATACGTCGACCGGGAGAAGCGTGCGCTGATTCCTTCGGATCTGGGGCTGAAAGTGTTCGAATTCCTGATCTCGAATCTCGACGCGCTGTTCGACGTGCAGTTCACCGCCGGCATGGAAGAGCAACTCGACCAGATCGAGGAAGGGAAGGTGTCCTGGACGGACATGCTGTCGGCGTTCTACGTGAAGTTCCAGGAATGGATGGGCGCCGCGCGCGGACCGGCCGCGGACGCCGGCGCGGTGGAGAAGATGCTGGCGGCGCTCGTTTCCGTGACGGAATGGCAGCCGCCGGTGAAGCGCGGCGCCAAGACGGTCTACAGCGACGAGAAGTTCGTGGATTCCATCCGGCGCCAGTTCACCGAGAAGAAGCGGCCGATCTCCGGCCGCCAGCACGATGCGCTCGCCAAGCTGATCTTCCGCTACCAGGGGCAGATGCCCGGCGCGGAGGCGCTCATCGCGGAACTGAAGCTGGTCCTGCCGCAGGGCGAAGCCGAGCGCAACGAGCCGCCGCGCCAGGAAACCATCGTCAAGCTGGCGCTGCTGGAGAAGGTGGAGTTCGATCCGCCGCGCAAGTTCGGCAAGAAGGTCTACGACGACCGCGAATTTTGCGCATCGCTGCGCAACCAGGCGGAAGGCGGCAAGCGGCTGTCGCCCGCCCAGATCGCCTATCTCGACAAGATCGTGCGCAAATATGCCGCGCAGATCCCGGATTTCGAGGCGCAGAAGGAGTCGCTGGGGCTGGGGGCGGAAGCGGCCCCGCCGGCGGAAGGCAATCTGGACGGGGTCCTGGCGCTGTTCGATGCGGTGAAGGAGTGGCGGCCCGCCGCGACCCGCAAGGGACGCACGTGGGACGACCGCGAATTCCTGGGATCGCTGAAGACGCAGTATGCGCAGCGCAAGCAGCTGTCGTTCAAGCAGGTCAGCGCGCTCAAGCGGATGGCGATGGCCTATGCCGGGCAGATTCCGGACTATGCGGAAGCCATGAAGAAGTACGGCCTGCCGGAACCCCGGGCCCCCAAGAAGAGCGCGGCAGATTCCGCCTCTCCGGAATAAAGGCCGTTTCGGCCGCAGGAGGCGCGAGATGGGTTTCCGGAAGCCAGCGGGGCGAGAGCGCAAGGCGGCGCGGTTGAACGCGCGGGTGCCGCCGCGCCGGGACCCCGCGCCGGAGGAGCGGCTATCCATCGCGGACGATCCGGCGGTGGCGCAGTTCGTGCGCCATCTGCGGGCGGAGCGGAACGCCTCGGAGCACACGCTGGCGGGATACCTGTCGGACATCCGCCAGTTTTGCGCCCAACTATGGGGCGAGGATGTCGCGCCGCCGTTTCCGTGGAAATCGCCGGATCGTTTCGCGGCGCGGCGGTTTCTGGCCTCGTTCCAGAAGGCGGGGATGGCCCCGGCCACCGCCCGCCGCAAGATGTCGAGCCTGCGCTCGTTCTTCCGCTTCATGGTGCGCGAGGGGGGGGTGAAGGACAATCCGTTCGTCGGCCTGCAGCAGCCCAAGGGGCGCCGGCGCCTGCCCCAGGTGCTCAGCCAGGCCGAGGTGCTCCGCCTGCTCGGGGCGCCGGCCCGCCTCCGCGAACGGGCGCGGGCGGCGGAGGCGGACGGCGCCGGCCGCTTCGCGGACTACGCCGCGCTGCGCGACGCGGCCATTTTGGAGCTGTTCTACAGCACGGGCATGCGCATCGCCGAGCTGTGCGGGCTGACCGACGCGCGGCTCGATCTGCTGTCGGGCACCGCGCTCGTGCGCGGCAAGGGCAAGAAGGAGCGCTTCTGTCCGATCGGCCGTCCCGCCGCGAAAGCCCTGCAGGCGGCGCTGGACGCGCGCGACGGCCTGTTGGCGAGCCGCGGCCTGCCGCGGGCGCAGGCCTTGTTCGTCAACCGGAACGGCGGGCGGCTCACGCCGCGCTCGGTCGAGCGGTCGCTCAAGAAATTTCTGGCCGACGCGGAGCTGGATCCGGCGATCACGCCGCACGCGATGCGGCACAGCTTCGCCACGCACATGCTCGACGCGGGCGCGGATCTGCGCAGCGTGCAGGAGCTGCTGGGCCACGCCAGCCTCTCGACGACGCAGATCTACACCCACGTGAGCGTGGAACGGTTGAAGGAAGAATACGGAAAAGCCCATCCGCGCGCCTAGGGGCCGCGGATCCATTTGGAGGAACGAAGACAATGAAAAAGAACGTATGCGTGCTGGTGGCCGACGGCTCGGAAGAGATGGAAGTCGTGATCACCGTGGATGTGCTGCGCCGGGCCGGCATCGGCGTGTTTCTGGCCGGCGTCGGCGAGAGCCGGATGGTGACGACTTCGCGCGGGGTGCGCATCGCGCCGGACGGCGCGTGGGACCCCGCCGAAATGATGCGTTTCGACGCGCTGGTGATTCCCGGGGGCGTCGGCGGGAGCCAGACGATGCGGCAGGACGACAGCGTGAAGCAGGCGGTGCGGGAGTTCATGCTGGCCGGCAAGGTCGTCGCCTCCATCTGCGCGGGGCCGACCGTGCTGCAGGACGCGGGCGTGCTGGCCGGAAAAACCTACACGAGCAATCCCGGGAGCCGCGAGGATCTGACCGCCGGCACCTGGGTGGACCAGCCCGTGGCGCGCGACGGCACCCTTCTCACCAGCCAGGCGCCGGGGACGGCCTTTGCCTTCGCGCTCGCGCTGATCGAAGCGCTGGACAGCCGCGAAACGGCCCAGAAGGTCGCGGCGGGCCTGCGGGTGCGCCTCTAGGCCATGCCGCGGGATCCGGGTATGCCTCCGGGGCTGGAGCGGGTGGAGGTCCCGTCCGAGGCGGGCGACCTGCCCGTGCCGCGCTTCGTGGACTGCTTCATCCGCGACGCCGAGGACCGCGCGGAAGCATTTGGCGCGCGGCCGGGCAAGGGGCTGTTTGTGCCCGGCGACTACCGCTACGCCTTCCAGATCCTGCAATGGCTGCTGCGCACGAAGGCGACCTCCAAGGGCGCGTCGTTCTTGGAATGGGGCAGCGGGCAGGGGATGGTCGCGATCTTGGCGGCCCTGCTGGGCTATGACGCCGTCGGCGTGGAGATCGACGAAGCGCTGGTGGCGGAGTCGCGCGAGCTGGCCCGCCGCTATGGCGTGCACGCGCGCTTCGAGCATGGCAGCTACGATCCGGCGGCGAAAGGGCTGAAGGTCTTCACCGCGAAGAAGCGGGCCGCGGTGTATGTGTATCCGTGGCCCGGCGAAGAGGGCGTCTTCCTGCGGCGGTTCGACGAGACGGCCTCCGCCGGGGCGTTCCTGTTGATGTGCCTCGGGCCCGAGGACATCCGCGCGTACCGCAAGAAAGGCGGGTGAGGGCATGGAGAAGATCTTGATCCACGCCTGCTGCGCGCATTGCCTGGGCAAAACGCTGGCGGGGCTGAAATCCGAGCCGGTCGCTTATACGCCGGTCGTGTTCTGGAACAATCCGAACATCCATCCGCTGATCGAATACCGCCGCCGCTTGAAGGCCGTGAAGATGCTGGTTGAGCGGGCGAAGCTGCCGCTGATCGCCGACGAAACCTACGGGCTGGTTGAATTCTGCCGCGCCGTGCACGGGCACGAGGCCGCGCCGGAGCGGTGCGCGCGCTGCTACGCCCTGCGCCTGGGCCGCGCCGCGCAGGCCGCGCGCGCGGCGGGCTGCCGCCGCTTCACCTCCACGCTCGCCACCAGCCGGCACCAGGACCACGCGCTGATCCGCGCGGCGGGGGAGGCGGCGGGCGCCGCCGCGGGCGTCGAATTCCTCTATCGCGACTGGCGCGAGGCCGTTGCCGACGAACACCTCGTGGCGATGCTCTACCACCAGCAATATTGCGGATGCGTCTTCAGCGAGCACGACCGGTTCAAGGACACGTCCACCCATCTGTGGCCGGTGCCGTAGGGCACATGGAAGTTCCGTTGAATCCACGCGTGCCCACATGGCTATTCTTAATCCCAACCGTAATCTCAATCGCAACCTTTTTTTCCGAATAGCCTCGGCTCCTGCCCGGGAAGTTGCGAAGGGCACGGCTGGATTATGATAAGGATTGCGATTACGATGAGAAACCGGAGTGCACCTATTTTACCTCGCCTCCTCAGCAACAGAACCGCCATGCGCCCCGTGCCGTCGAAACCCTGCTTTTTCGCTTGCGCGGGCAGGGGGCGGGGGCTATAGTCCGTCCACTTTTTACAGGAGAGAAGAATGTCTACAGTTTGCCAGATTTGCGGAAAAGGAACGTCGAGCGGGTCCCGGATCGTTCGCCATGGCTTGGCGAAGAAGAAGGGCGGCATCGGCCTGCACACGACGGGGATCTCGAAGCGCACCTTCAAGGCCAACTTGCAGAAGCTGCGCGCGAAGGTCGGCGGCGGCGTGAAGACGATGACGGTTTGCACCTCCTGCATCAAGGCGGGCAAGGTCGTCAAGGCGGGCAAGGCCAAGGCCACCTCGAAGGCTTGAGGTTGCGCGGAGCAGCAAGCCCCTTGGCATCGGGATCGCAGGATCCCTCGGCAACACCCCGCCGCGCTCGCGCGACGAGGTGTTTTGTTTTGGAGGACATTCAATGAAGACGGGAGCGGAGCCTATGAACGAAAACAAGAAAAGCGGCAAGGCCAACCTGAGCCTCGATGGCAAAGCCGTCGAGCTGGCGGTGATGGAAGGCACGATGGGCGAGCGCGCCCTGAACCTGGCCCGCATCAAGGCGGACACGGGCTGCTTCGCGTTCGATCCGGCCATGGTCAACACCGCCGTCTGCCGCAGCGAGATCACCTTCGTCGACGGCGAGAAGGGCGTGCTGTTGCATCGGGGCTACGCCATCGAAGACCTGGCCGAGCACTGCAGCTTCATCGAGGTCGCCTATCTCCTCATCCACGGCGCGCTGCCCACCGAGAACCAGCGGCAGAAGTTCTCGCGGCTGCTGAACATCCATTCGATGCTGCACGAGGACATGCGCAGCTTCTTCGGCAACTATCCCGAAGGCGCGCACCCGATGGCGGTGCTGTCGGCGATGGTCGTCTCGCTCTCGAGCTTCTATCCCGAGCTGCGGCTGGACAGCGACAAGGAAGAAATCGACATCACCGTGACGCGCCTGCTCTCCAAGCTGCGCACGATCGCGGCGTTTTCCTACAAGAAGTCGATCGGCGAGCCGTTCGTCTATCCCAGCCACAAGTACAGCTACTGCGAAAACTTCCTGAACATGATGTTCCGGTCGCCCGTGTCGCTCTACGAGGCGGACGCCTACGACGTGGCGGTGATGAACAAGCTGCTGATTTTGCACGCGGACCACGAGCAGAACGCCTCGACGACGGCGGTGCGCATGGTCGGCAGCACGGGCGCGAACCTCTACGCGTGCGTCTCGGCGGGCATCTGCGCGCTGTGGGGCCCGCTGCACGGCGGCGCCAACCAGGCCGTGGTCGAGATGCTCGAGAAGATCCAGAAGGAAGGGCTCACGCTCGAGCAGGTCGTGGCGAAAGCCAAGGACAAGAACGATCCGTTCCGGCTGATGGGCTTCGGGCACCGCGTCTACAAGTCCTACGATCCGCGCGCCAAGATCGCCAAGAAGCTCTGCATGGCCGTGCTCAACAAGAAAAAGATCCGCGACCCGATGGTGGATGTCGCGATGGCGCTCGAAGAGCACGCCCTGAAGGACGATTACTTCAAGGAGCGGAACCTGTATCCCAACGTGGATTTCTACACCGGCCTGATCTACCGAGCCATGGGCTTTCCCAAGGAGATGTTCACCGTGCTGTTCGCCCTCGGGCGGCTGCCCGGATGGATCGCCCACTGGCAGGAGATGCGCCAGGACCCCGAGCAGAAGATCATGCGTCCGCGGCAGATCTACACCGGCCCGGTCCAGACCGACTTCGTGCGCATCGAGGCCCGCGGCTAGGGAAGAACGATGCGCGCCGCCCGTCCGGAGAAGATCCCGAGCCCCGAAGAGGCCGCCGCCCGCGCGGCGGCGGAGGAGCGTTCGCGCCGCATCGAGGTGGAGTTTCTCGAGGCGGTGCGCGCCCGGTTGCCCTCGCACCCCGCCGTGGTCGAAAGCCTCGGCTGCCTCTACACCGAGATGGGCCGCTACCAGGACGGGCTCCGCGCCGACCGCGAGATGGTCCGGATGGAGCCCCATTCGCCCACGGCGTGGTACAACCTCGCCTGCAGCCTTTCGCTGACGGGACAGACCGAGGACGCCTTCGCCACCCTCGAAAAAGCCATCGCCCTCGGCTACGACGACGCCGAATGGATGCAGGAAGACGACGATTTCGCGCCGATCAAGAAGGACCCGCGCTTCGCGCGCCTTCTCGCCCAGCTCCTCGCCCGCCAGCCCTGATATCCCGCCCGGTGCGGGAACTCGCGGCTCAAGCCTTCAGAAGGCCGAAAAAATGGAAAACAGGCCATTTTGAGAGCTTTTTGGCCTCAAACGGCTATGGGGGGGGCCAAAAGCCGGTTTTCACAACGAAACACGCGAAATGCACAAAATGACGGATTTTCCGGAAAATCCACGCTCCAGCGGCCGCGGATAGGATGTGGCCGATCCGGTCTTGTAGGGGCTGAGCTTGCTCGGCCCGGATCGGTCTCAGCAAGCTGAGCCCCTACGTGGAGAAGACCAAAACACTCGAAGAAATTGTTGCTGAACATCGAGCCGCTGTGTTTCGTGGCATGCAGCGGGCCGCTATTTCGGAGGCAGGCCTTCTTTGTGCTGGGGGAGCGAATCGCAGATCTCGTGCCACGGCGCTTTCGAGCCCGTCCAGATGTGGCATTGCGGCTTGATCTGCGGGTCGTCGTCCAGGCTGCCGGCCCGGACGATGATCATCCCGGGCCGGTGTTCCGCGCGCGAGAACACATGGCAGCCGCAGGTTTTCCAGAAGTTGCGAAATTTCCCGGGAGAGGAGGGGAAGGGGACGAGATGGGTTTCGCCGGAAACGAGCTTGAATCCAGTTTCCTCCGTGACCAGGACGGAGGCGAAGGCCGAACCCGAGAACTTCCGGCAATCCGGGCAGTGGCAATTCGCGAACAGGAGCAACTTGCCGTGGATTTCGTACTTCACCGCGCCGCAGTAGCAACCGCCTTTGAGCATGGGGGCCTCTCCTTTGATGGACTCCAACCAATGGAAAAAGGTAGGCCCGGCGGTAAGGGGTGTCAAACGGAAAGGTCCCGGGCAACAACCCGCGGATAATCTCCCGGAGAACTCAGCGTCATTGGCGGGAGGCCGACCAACCCCCGATGCGCCGCCCGTTTTGCGATATGTCCCCGGACATTTTGTTGCCGGCAAACGTGCCGGTGTAGGTATAGCCGCCGTTCCAAATAATCGTGATCGCATCCCCGGCCAGCGTCCATGTTCCGCCATTGCCTGATTTATTCTCAGTCGTTCCATCGGCATTGATATGCCAAGTCGATTCTCCAGACTGGAAAAGGATGGTGGCCGTGTTTTGGACGGTGTAGGAGACGATCCACGTGCCGGCGGGGCTCGTGCCGTCGTTCTCATCCCCGTCATCGCTGCAGCCCGCTGCGCCGACCGCCATGGCGACCCCGATCAAAAACAGTCCGACATATCTCGGGAATCGATCCATTTTCATTTTTCTCTCCTTGCGTTTGAATCCAGGCCTAGCGATTCAGGGGCTCCGACGCCTTGTGGAGGCGCTCCGCCACCGAGGGTTCACTTTTGTGTTTGTACATTCAGCGATTGGGCGATTTCCATCCTTTGTTCCGCCAGTCGCTTGTATCCGGCTTCATGATGATCGATGGCCTTGGGGTAGTCACCGATCGGAATCCGCACCTGGGGATCCAGCAGCATATGCTTTTTACAGCGCGCGCAGGCGTACCAGCTCTTTCGGATCTCATCGGCCCTGCGGCCCCCCCCTGAACGACCATACACATGGCCTGAAGGTCCGAGGATGTAGTTGCGTTGCTCACATTCGGACTGCGTGGGGGCGGTTTGAACGAGCTTCATCGGTTGCCTGCACTTGAAGCAGATTGGCGCTTTCTTGTGCGTCATATCAATCGCAAATGCCAGAATGACAGCAACGCCAATGAAGCCGAGGCATGCAAGGGTAAACCAAGAAGGCATGGAATGGCCGGTGAACAATTTCAGGATTCCCGTGCCGATGAGCATCCCAAAGGGAATGAACAAGAGGGCCCGGACGGGCTTTCTGAATTTGATCGGCGCATAGGTCTGCGCGGTTCGGTCATCGACCGCCCAGCCTTGGAATTCTTCTGCCTCTGTTTTCATTTCACTACGTCAACGCCGCGGGGCAGGGGACCCGACACCTTGTGGCGGGTACCCCCTGGACCCGCTTGGTCGCATCATCATTCTTGTCCCTGCTTTGCGATGGTCTCGACCTTTGGCCAGTCAATAAACGTTTTAGTTAGGGGCCATTGCGCTTTCATTCGGCGGTACCAACCGGCGTCGCGGATACATGCTCCCATCGATATGCCGACGCACCAGATGGAGAATGCTTTATAAGGAGAAGAGGGGGGTAAGGCGAATGCGCCCCACAAAGCAACAATGAATATCGCTAGCTGAAGAATATAGAGGCCAATCGCGCCGCGCATGATATACAGCGTGGAAAAATTTCTCTCGCGGTGCACGAGGTAGGCTTTTGCGAGAGCGTGATCTGTTAATTGTTTCATATGTTTTCTCTGCGAACGTTACGGGTCAGCGGACCCGACACCTTGTGGAGGGTACGCTGGACCCGATTGAATCTCCTCTAAAGGCCCGTTGAGGGGGAAGGCAGGGCCTCTCCCCGATGGTGCATAATGGTGCGGGCTCACCGCAAGCGCAGGTCCCAATGAATCACGCACTCAAAGAGGAGAGGCACACGTGAAGTATTACACGACGACGACGGAATTCAACTGCGGAATCGACCTGCACTCGAAACGGATGTACGTCTGCATCATGGACCGGACGGGGAGGATCCGGGTCCACCAGAACATCCGGGGCAACGACTTCGGGCATTTCCTGAAGCTGGCGCAGCCCGCCTTCGCGAATGAAGGGGTGGCGCCAGGGTTGACCGCAGTCGAATTCTGGGCCGCCGCAGGCCTTTGAGCCCGCGGCCCGGGACGGCCCGGAGCGCCACGGCGCCCGGGACCCATCCCGGAGGTAGTGTCCAGAATATTTCGCACTTTGGTTTGAGGCAGGTTCTCGGCTGAGGCATGGCTTGCTCTCTTCTTCCTTCCCCCGGGGGATCCCCCGGGGGA
>SABN01000165.1 GCA_009928955.1 Opitutia bacterium
AATCCCCAGTTCGATCCGGGCCAAGGCTTCTGGATCCGGGCCGTCAACGGCGCCTTCGAATGGGTGGAAACGAACAAGTACAAGGAAAACCTGGACTAGCCGGCGGCGAGACGCCGCAACAAGTCGACCAACAAAAATGGCATGACGATGCGGAAGGATGGGCCTCGCTCAATTGTTAGGATTGTGTTTGATTCTCCTGCGGGAGCGCTGTAGCATAGCTCCCTTATGTTAAAGGATTCGTGATATGTGTTCCTTGGTGTCGAGGAACGTAAAAATCGAGATGAAAATCAATTTCAAGCGTGTGGGTTTGTGGGCGGCGGCGGCCTTGTGTCTGACCACGTCACCGGCGCCGGCGGTGAAAATACGCATCGCGACCTACAATGTTTTGAACGGCATCGACACGAGAAGTGATCGGGGCACCACGAATGACACTGACTATGTCGCCATGCTGGCGAGTTTCCAACGCGTGCAGCCGGACATCGTCTGCTTTCAGGAATTGGGGAACTTCGACCAGCAGGCGTGGTTGGAAGCGGCCGCCACACTGGGCTATCCGTACTATGTGATTCCGACGAATGGCGGAAACTTTGGCGGGGCCATTCTGCTGGGCATCTGGAGCAAGTATCCGGTTTTGGCCTCGGCCCAGGTGAAGGAAAACCATGTGGATCCCACGGCGGTGGAGATGTCGCGCTGGCCGCTGCATGCGGTAATCCAGGTGCCCGGCGCGCTCAGTCCGTTTCATGTGTTCTCAACCCACAACAGGCCGGGTACGACAGACAAGACGATGCGTCTCTGCCGGGCGTTTGAAATCTACCGGACGGTGAACTACATCCGGAGCATGACCAACCAATATCCGCTGGATACGGAATACGCGATCTTGGGCGATTGGAATGACACGGTCGAAGGCACGGTCGGGAGTTCGCAGACCACAAACTTTCCGAAATCCTATTATCTGGATCGGCTAGCCGCGAATGCGCTGGGAGAAGGGTTCAAGGGCGGCTCCGACATTCCGTGGAACACCAATGCCAACTGGCTGATGCCCTATCGCTATTTCCCCTCCGAACGACTGGCTGAGGCGGGGATGAATTTACTGCCGGCATTTCATACGGGCGGGACGAACAACTACACGGAATCAAAAACCAATACTGTCAATTGGTATCGTCTGGACATGATCTTGTTCAGCGACGAGATCATGAACAGCGCCTACGGCATGCCTACGGGGGAAGTGTACTCTTCGGAGGGTGACGGCGTGGGCGTCGGCTTGCCCAAACACGGATCCCCGCCGCCGACCAACACCACCTTCCATGCGTCGGACCACCGCATGGTATTCGCGGACTTCCACCTGATTGACGTCATTCCCGGCATCACGCCGGTGGGGATCCTCAGCGAAGTGGTGGATCATTCGAACCCGAACGGGACCTATGTGGAGATCTGCAACACGGGCAGCACGAACCTGGATTTGGCGGGCTATGCGCTGGGCGTGTACACGAACGGATCCACGAACCCGGTGGTCGTCGCCCTGGGCGGCACGCTGGCGGGCGGCGAGGTCCGGGTGGTGGCGGCCTCGACCAACGGGTTCCTGGGCATCTGGGGCGTGGCGGCGCAGCAGGAGGCGGGCATCCTCGGGAGCTTGGACGGCAACGACACGGTGGCGCTCTTGAAGCCGAACGGCCGCGTGTCGGACCTCTACGGCCAGATCGGCGCCATGGCGGGGGCGTGGGCCTTCACCAATTCCGTGGCGGCGCGCAACGTGGGCGTGAGCGATCCGCTGGCGACGTGGGACGCCGCCGAATGGACGATCACGGCGGGCGCCGCCGCGGCGACGCCGGGAACGCACCGGGCGCTGTCGAGCGCGGAAGCGTACGTGTCGGCCGGCCCCGCGCTGGATCCCTCCGCGCCGAAGGCGACCAACGCCACCTTTGCGATCACGGTCGGCATCACCCCGAACATGCTGGCGTCCAACATGGTGGTCACGGGCCTGTTTCGCATCGCGGGCGGGGAGTGGATCGGGGCGGCAATGACCCATTCCGCCGGCCCCGCTTGGCGGACCTTGCTGAGCGTGTCCAAGAACGAAGGCGACGTGCTGGAATACTTCGTCCGCTATTCCTTCCAAGGGCCGGAAGGCGTCCACGTGAATTTCTCCTCGACCAACGCCTACACCTTTCCGGTGATGGGGGCGGGCGGCGGCAGCCTCAAGCCGATGTTCAACGAAGTGCGGGCCAACGGCAACGGGACGGACACCAACGAGTTCGTCGAGATCATCGGTCCGGCCGGCCTGGACATGGCGGGATACCGGATCGAGCACCGGAACGGTTTGGCAACCACGGACGGGCCGGTCTGGACCTTCACGTTCCCGGCGTTCACGATGCCCGACGATGAAATCACGGACACCAACGGCCATGCCTTGGGGTTCGCGGTCATCGCCCAAGAGCATCTCGGCGTGGTCCATGTCGCCAACGCCGATTTCATTCTGCCGGGCGCACTGCTGAACGCCGGGGACGGGCTGATCCTCTACGACGATTCCGGCGCCGTGCTGGACGCGGTGGTTTGGTTGGGCGACACGTTTGACATCGGCGTGGACGATCCGGGGCCGCCGACGGTTTCCACCAACGTGCCCCCCGGCAGCAAGAACTACCTGCACCTCATCGGGACCGATCCGGACACCGACAACTGCCCGCAGGCTCCCAACAACGTGTTGATGGCGACCGGCACGTGGTATAGCGCGCTGGCGACGCCGGGGGCGCGCAACGCGCTGCAGCAAAGCGGCAGCATCGTCATGGCGCCGGGCGACAGCGACTTCGACGGCCTGCTGGACGACGTGGACAACTGCCCCGGCGAGCCCAACGCCACGCAGATCGACACCGACGGCGACGGGCTTGGCGACGCGTGCGATCCGGACCTCGATGGCGATGGCGTTCTGAACGCGGCGGACAACTGTCCATACAACGCCAATGCCAACCAATCCGACCTCGATGGCGACGGCATCGGCGACGCCTGCGATCCGGACATCGACGGCGACGGCATTCCGAACGAAGATGATCCCAATCCCTATTACACCGGGAACCTGAACGTCGATTTCGAGGATTCCGCCCTCAAGGGCACCTATACGGACTACGCGCCCATCGAGATCGCGGGCCGCTGGTGGGTGCTGTCCAACGCCTTGGTGGTTTCAACGAGCGTCAACGACCGCGTCGATGGGTTGCGGGCCGCCAAGTTGCGCGGCACGGTCGGCGGCATCTATCTGCAAGGGGCGCTGACCAACGGCATCGGCGATCTCTCCTTCGCCTATGCGCGGTCCGGCAACAGCGCGGGGATCACCATTACCCCGCAATACAACGCCGGGGCGGGATGGGTGGCGATCACCACGGCGAACACCGCGAACGTCACCGCGCTGACCACGAATTCCGCCACGGTGAACGTGGTCGGCCCGGTGAACTTCCGCATTCTCTGGACCGTGTCGCAGGTCTCCCGCTACGCGACCCTCGACAACCTCTTCCTGACCTCCTATACGCCGCCCGCCGTGGCGGATTGCACCTTGGCCGCGCCGGCGACGGCGGCCTTCGACGGGACGGCGCACACCGCCGATTTCGCGGTCACGCCGCTCGGCCTGTCCTACTCGGTGGCCTGGTCGCCGTCCCCGCCGGTGGAGATCGGCACCTATGACGCCACGGTCACCGTGCCCGACACGGAAACGGTCATCGGCGGCACCTTCGCGTTCAGCGACGCGCTGACGATCACGCAGGGCGTGGCGACCTGCGCCCTCGACGCGCCGGTGGCGGCGGCGTTCACCGGGCAGGCGCACACGAATTCGTTCACGGTGACGACGGGGCTGGCCTGGTCGGTGGCGTATTCCCCGGCCGCGCCGGTGGAGCCGGGGGCCTACCACGCGACGGTGACGGTGACCGGCGATGCCCACTATCTGGGCGGGACCTTCGTGTTCAGCAACGCGGTGGTCGTCACCCAGGCGCAGGCGACCTGCGCGCTGGTCGCGCCCGTCACGGCGACCTACGACGGCATGGCGCACACGAATTCGTTCACGGTGACGACGGGGCTGGCCTGGTCGGTGGCCTATTCGCCCTCCACGCCCGTGGAGGTCGGCACCTATGACGCGACGGTGAGCGTGACCGGCGATTCCCGCCATGTCGGCGTGACCAATGCGTTCCCCGGCGCGGTGACGATCCAGTCGACCAACCAGGAGGCGCGCACGGTCGGCGCGCCGCTGACGATCGATTTCGAGACTCCGTATCGGCCGAGCGGCACCTATGGGCCCCACACCAACACGCTGACCGCCGCCAGCCCGTCGGACTGGTTCATCAACAATGGATATGTCGGCACGCTCAGCAACGACGTGAAGACGGGGTCCGTTTCCCTGCGCATGCGCTTCATCGGCGCTTCCGCGACGAGCAACGGCGTGTTGCAGAGCGTGGCGCCGTTCCCCGGCATCCATTCCGTGGCGTTCCGCTATGCGATGTATG
>SABN01000043.1 GCA_009928955.1 Opitutia bacterium
GAGGCCGTCCTCGATGGAGACGATGGGGAACTTCTTGATCCAGGCGTCGTACATGGCGACCATGTCGGCGGCGGACTTCACGGACTGGTCGCTCTTGTGCAGCGTGTACTTCTTCGTTTTGCCGTCGAAGAGCTCGCTGGCGGCGACGTCGAGGGCGATGAAGACGTCCTTGCCGGGCTTGTAGCCGGCGGCCTTGATCGCTTCGACGAGCGCTTCCAGCGCGGCGGTGTTGCTGGCGAGCGCGGGGGCGAAGCCGCCTTCGTCGCCGACGGCGGTGGAGAGTTGCTGGCCCTTGAGGATCTTCTTGAGGGCGTGGAAGACTTCGGCGCCCATGCGCAGGCCTTCGGCGAAGGACTTGGCGCCGCGCGGGACGATCATGAATTCCTGGACATCGATGGGGGCGTCGGAGTGGGCGCCGCCGTTGATGACGTTCATCATGGGGATGGGCAGGCAATGGGCATTGAGGCCACCGAGGTGGCGGTAGAGGGGGATGCCGAGGGCGGCGGCGGCGGCGCGGGCGACGGCCATGGAAACGCCGAGCATGGCGTTGGCGCCGAGTTTGGCCTTGGTTTCGGTGCCGTCGAGCTTGAGCAGGACGTCGTCGATCGCCTTCTGGTCGCGGGCATCCCTGCCGGCGAGAGCCTTGGCGATGGGGCCGTTGACGTTCTTGACGGCCTTGAGGACGCCCTTGCCGAGGTAGCGCTTGGCGTCGCCGTCGCGCAGTTCGATGGCTTCGTTGGCGCCGGTGGAGGCGCCGGAGGGGACGGCGGCGCGGCCGAGGGTGCCGTCGCAGAGGCGGACATCGGCTTCGAGAGTGGGGTTGCCGCGGGAATCGAGGATTTCGCGGGCGTGGACGGATGCGATCGTGAACATGTGGTTTCTCCTGGGTTCGTTTCTGAAGTTTCGGGATCGGCCCCGGGGTGCGGGCGACGAAAGAACACCCTACACCCGGCGGGGAAAATCGCAAATGAAATGGTCAGGGGGGGGGAAGGGAATCCATGAGATTTTGGGCTTCCGCGGCGGGGAGGACGCGGTAGGCGGGCTGGCGCGATTTTTCGTATTCGGGGCTGTGGTGGCGGGCGGGATAGTCCTTGGAGCGCATTTCGCGGTCGAGGCGCATCCATTCGGAATGGGTCAGATGGCCCTGCGGATTCTTCTTCAGGACGCGGCCGAGGGCGTTCCAAGAGGCGTGGAAACGTTTGGGGGAGCCCTCGAAGGATTGGGCGCCTTCGACGAAGGCGGCATGGAGGGCGGCGGGGGTGCCGCCTTGCGCGCGGTAGGGGCGGAGATTGAGGCGGCCGATGCGGCCATCGGGGGTGAGGGGAACCCAGAGCGGTTCGTGGGGTTGTGGCGGGCCGAGGGTGGACCATTCCTGGTCGAGCCATTTGCGGACGGCGAATTCGTTCTGGATGGCGTGCTCGCCGCCGCGCGCGGCGTGGAAGAGCCATTTGTAGGCGTCCTCGATGCGCATTTCTGGATCGGCGGGGGCCTGCGCGAGGAAAAAGTCCGCATCGGGATCGGGCGCGGCGGAGAAGAAGAAAAGGAAGGCCAGCGGCAGGAGACTCATGGAACCAGCGTAGCGGGCGGACCGAGCGGCCGTCAAATATTTCTTGAGAAAACCGTTTTTTGTGCAATTATTACGAAAATGAAAAATCGTAATAACGATTTGGAAGACGGCGCAGCGCGCCTGAGCCTGTCGCTGCCGAACGGACTGGCGGCGGAGCTGGACCGGCTGGTGGCGGAAAAAGGCGCGGCCAGCCGCTCGGCGCTGGTGGCGGATCTGGTGCGGGAGGCCGTGGTGGAGCATCGCTCCCGGCGCGGCAAGCAGGAGATCGCGGGGGCGATCACGCTGGTCTACGACCACCACGCGCGGAACCTGCAGGCGAAGCTGACGGACCTCCAGCACGACGCGGAAAGCCTGATCGTGTCGGTGATGCACGTGCATCTGAGCCACCACGACTGCCTGGAGACGCTGGTGGTGCGGGGTCCGGCGGACAAGGTGCGGACCTTGGCGGACCGCTTGGCGGCCGTGCGCGGCGTGAAGCACGGGAAACTGACGATCACGACGACGGGACACGAGGAGTAGGCGATGAAAAGGCGCTGGGCGATGGGTTTGGCATTCTTGGGCTGGTGCTCGGCGGCGTCCGCGCAGGTCACCACGGAAGTGTCGCACGCCTGGTTGCAGGCGGTGAACGAGGTGGGATTCACGACCAACCTGGTTCCTCATCCGATCCGCATCCGCGGCGTGGTCCTGAACGATCCGGAGGAAATGATGGATCCCGCCTACGATCCAACGGCCACGGCCACGGCCAACAAAGGCGGGGAATTCCAGCTTTTCATCCAAGGCGTGGGCGATGACCGGGGCGGCACGGCGCTGTGGATGGCGCAGAACTACGATGCGGCGGCGCCATGGAAGCCCGGGATCAAGGACTATGACGCGGAATGGACCAATGAAATGATGCGGGTGAGGCAGAGCGGGTTCCGCAAAGGCGACCTCGTCGAAGTCACGGCGCGAATCTCGCTGTTCTATGGGGGCAAATGGAACATCAACGAGAACCATTCGACGAATTCCGCCAACGATTACGACATCTCCATCGTGAAGGAGAACGCGGGCTTGCCGCAAGCGGAGGCCATCGCCTTGTCCGATCTGGTGGCCGCCGACGGCGCGCAGATCTTCGATGCGACGCGCGCGACGGGCGGCGAGCATTGGCAGGGCATGCGGGTGCGCCTCGACGGCATCCGGCTGGCGGATACGAACGGGTGGGGCAAGGCGAACTGGGACGACCGGACCTGCATGGCGACCAATGACCACCTCGGGCGGGGCCTGAAACTGAGGCTGCCGCGGACCGATCTGGGCGCGCCGCCCTCCACTTCGGCGTATGTTTCCGCCGTGGGCATTCTCAACCAGGAAAGCGGCAGCGGCACCAGCGGCACCAACGGCTACGAGCTGTTCGTGCAGGAAATCGGGCCCATCTTGAGCGTGGGGACCCACATCGTCGGCAGCTCGGCGGTGAGCTTTTCGGCGGACTACGAAGGCTACGTGCTGGAGGCGTCGGACGACGGCCTGCAGAACTGGAGTCCGGTGGACGCCATGCCGGTGAAAGTGATCGTGATCGAGGATGACGGCGATTCGCCGAACCGGGCGTATCGGTTGAGAAAGGTCGATTGAAGAACGCCTTTTCATTGATCGAGCTGCTGGTGGTGGTGGCGGTGCTGGCCTTGCTGGCCGCGCTGCTGGGGCCGCCGGTCTTGGCGTCGATCGAGCGGGCGCGGGTGACGCGGGTGGTGTCGGACCTGCAGACGGTGGAAGTGGCGCTGGAGGCGTACCGCACGGACTGGGGGTGCTATCCGCCCGTGACGGTCTCGTGCGCCCAGCTCGATGCGAACGAGGTCCTCCAGTTGCCGCAGGAATTGGCCGACGGAGGATATTTGCCGAAGAACACGCGCACGAAGGCTTCCGCGCTGCTGGAGGATCCGTTCCATGCGGGCAGCACCTACAAATATACCGCTCCGGAAAACTATTGGATGAACGGAACGAAGCAAGCGGAGCGCTTTCCCGTATGGGTGCCGGACGACTTCCCCTCGTGCCAAGCGGCGGCCGGAAAGGCGGACGATTCCGCGAATTGTCCGCTGGCCTGGGCGGTGTGGAGCCAAGGGCCGCGCCCGCAACAGACGAAGGCGCTGAGCAACAAGGCGCCGACGGCCGGTTTCACGTGGTACCGGGGGACGGGCGATCACGGCGTGATCGGGCGTTACAAGGTGCGCGACGGGGCGACGTGGTCCACGTTCCGCGCCATGCCGTGAAGGGCCGCGTCTAGGGAAGGGGGAGGCGTTCGGCGAGGAGGGGGAAGGGGCGCTTGGCCGGGGCGCCGTCCATCGGCAGGAGGGAGGCGTGGAAAGGCACATCGGTGACAATGGCGATGCCGGTCCGGTCGGGGCCGAATCCGTTCTCCATCGGCAGGTGGACGGTGCGGCGTTCGCCGGCGCGCCAAGCTGCGCCGGGCTGGCCGAGCGGGACGGTGGTGCGCGCGCGCCATTTGGAATTCTTGAGCACCTTCACCTGGGCGGCAAGGGGCGGAATGAAATCCTGAAGCGCCTCGAAGGTGGCGGAGATCTGGCCGCCGTCGAGGCGGCAGTCGCGGAGGGCGAGCCAATCGCCGTAGCGAACGGCATCGGCGGCGGACTTTTCCTGTTCGAGGGCGCGACGGAGCTGGGCGGCGCGGAGGGCGAGCATGTCGCGCCAATTCCAGCTGAATTCCGCGTTTCTCGCGGCGATGACGCCGTCCGAGCGCGAGCGGAAGGACAAGAGGATCCGGCGGGGGAAGGAGGTGGAGGCGCACGACCACGACAAGGGTTTCATGGAGGGATCGGGAAGCTCGTTGGCCTCGAAGGCGCCGAGGGTCGCGTCGTGGTCGGCGTCGAGGAAGACCTGGCCGGAGAAATGGGTTCCGCCGAAGGAATCGGGGTTCCGGCCGAGTTCCAGCGCGAGGCGCTGGTTGGCGCCGAACACCGGCAGGAGCTGCGCGAGGGCCGCGGTGCGGCGTTCGGCGTTGAGCGTTTCCGGCGGCAGGGAGAGGTAGAGGAGGGTCGGAGCATCCAAGGCGGTGAGGCGGATGCGCGCGAAATCCTGCCAAGCCGCGAGGGGCATTCCCGCCGTGCGGATGGGCGGCGGGGGGCTTTCGGAAAGATCGAGCAAAGAGACCCACCGGGCCAGCAAGGCGGTGGCGTCTTGTTTGGCGCCGGGTTCGCCGGCCAGCGCCTGCCAGAACGGTCCGGCTTTTTCCAGGGCGTTTTGCTGGCGGAGCAGATCGACGGCCTTCCCGGGATGACCTTCGTCGAGGAGGAGGGTGGCGGCTTCGATGGGATCGAAGGCGACGCGGAGGAAGCAGGGCAGATAGGTGAGGAAGGGGGCGCCGGGTTCGCATTGGAGGACGACGCGTTCGTAGCGGGCCCAGCGCGGATTCCACCACGGGCGCTGCATCGGAATGGCGACGGCGTCATAGGGGCCGAGCGCCGCGCGGCGGCGCTGGCCGAAGCCCTTTGCCCGCACGGTGGCCGCGCGTTCCTGGGTGCTGGCGACCAAGAAGACGGGGCCGTCCAGATCGCCGGGGCCGCCGATGGCGATTTCGCGCGGGAATTTATCCATCAGCAAGGCGATGCGCGGGCCGGCGCGCAGATCGTGCCGGTAGAAGGTGGTGCGGCCTTCGTCTTGGACGAGGGTGGGGCGTGGCAAATCGACGCCCAACTCTTCCTGCGCTTCGATGCGTCCGGAGGGGCGGTGCCAGAGCTCGAGGGGGGGGGCGCGGAAGGTCGGTTGGGGGGCGGGGGAATCGAGCGGACCCCAGGCCGCCATCCGCTGACCCTGCCGATGCAGGGCGTCCAAGCGTTCGGCAAATTTGGGGAAGGGCTTGTCGGTCCGCAGATCCCAGACGCCCCGGTTATGGGCATCGGTGTTGAGGAGGACATAGTCCACTTGGTTCGAGAGGAAGAGTTGCGGGTCGGCGGCTTCGTATTCGCCGATGCCGACGAGGCGGGAGGAGACCTGTTTTTCGGCGGGAGGGGCATAGAGTTCGACGCCCAGGCTCGCGTGCGGCGGGAACCAGAGGGTCAACGCGCGGTTGGCGAGCCGCCGGGTGTCTTCCCAGGCGAATTGGGAAGACATGGCCACGCCGCTGTGCAGGACGGGGAGGACCGCCGCGCAAAAGAGGAGCACCGCCAAGACCTTTTTCGCGGCGGCGTCCGGCGCGCGCCACAGGGCGGCGATGGGCAGGGCCGCCCACAGGCCGAAGTTGGGCAGCACCGCCATGAATTCCTGAGATCGGATCCAAGGAGCTTGGAACACGCTGTACCACAAGAACAGCGCGGGGAACAACAAGGTGACGGGCCAGAAGGGGCGGATCCGGCGGGAGAAGCACAGCGGGACGCCCAGGGCCGCCAGCAGCAGCCAGCCCGGGCGCATGGATTTCGCGAAGCGGACCATGATCGCCGCGTTCATCCATTCGCGCGCATGGGGTTCGGCGGCGTTTGGGCCCAGGATGCCGGAGGTTTCGGAGTAGACCGAGGCGGCGCCTCTGGCCAGGCCTTCCCCGAACTCGGAGAAGTGGAGGACGTCCGGGGAGGCCGTGGCGAATCCGGCCGCGGCCATCAGAAGCGTCAGCAGCAGCAGGCCGGCGGTCCAGCCGATCTTGCGCCGGATGCCGGCCGCACGCGGGGGGATGCGGATGGACGCCAGCAGCGGCACCAGCAGGCTGGCCAGCGGGAACTTGGTGCCGGCCGCGAAACCGGTTGCGAAGGCCGCCAAGGCCATGTCGAAGACGCGCCGCGTGGACAAGGCCCGGGCCATCAGCGCCAGCGCCAGCGTGAGGGTGGCCAGCATGGCGATGTCGCTTTCGAGATAGTGGGCGTGTTCGATGGGGAAGGCGGCGAAGGCCATCAGCGCGGCGGCGGTCAACGCGCCGGCCCGCGAGCGGGTGACGCGCCGCGCCAGCGCGGCGGCGATCAGGATGGCCAGCGCGCCCAGCCAAGCGTTGAAGGGGCGTCCGAACCCGAAGGGGTTCAAGTAGGAAGGGGCGAACTGGTCGGTTGCGCGAACGAAATAGGCCCAGCGGTGGAACGAGTGGGCCAGGGTCCATTCGCAAATCTTTCGCGCGGCGTCCGCCAAGGTGAAAAACCCGCCGGCATAGACGCGGGGGAGCAGGGAGCCGGTCTCGTGCATCCGGTTCATCCAGGTTGAAATCGGCTGCTCGTCGGGATGAAGCAGGAAAGGTTCCGTCAGTCCCGCATAGCGAAGCAGCAGGCCGGCGGCGAAGAGGGCGAACAAGCCTGTGGAATAGAGGATCTTGCGCGATCTGTTCATGTTGGCGGAATGGTGAAAGATGTCCGCGGCCAAGGCAAGCCCGAAGGGGGGCGTCAGGGGTGATAGCCGAACAAGCCGTTCTGCTCTTGGATTTCGACTTGGAGAGAAGCGGTGGCGAGTCCGGGCGGCAGGTTGGTCCAGACCCAGCGCTGGGGGGCGGGGCCGAGGCGTTCGCCCGGCGGCAGGGGCCAGGTCCGGCCGGAGGGCGCGTCGCGCAGCGCGCCGCGGACGGGCAGGGCGACGCCGTCGTTTTTCACCTCGGCGGAAAAGACGCCCTCCGGGGACAGGGATTCCGCGGACACGGCGAAGCCGTGGACGCCGCCATAGACGGAAACGCGGGGGATGCGGAAGAGGTCCGCGTGCGGGGCGTTGGTGAACATCTGGTCCTCGCAGATCATCGCGGTGCGATACCCGCCGGCGACGACGGCTTGGCGCAGGAGGTCGGGCGCGGAGCCATAGGGATAGCAGAAGTCGCGGGTTTTGATTCCGGTCTTGCGCTTGAAGAGGTGGCGGCACTCGCCGACCTCCTGGGCCAAGCGGCCGGGATGGGGCGCATGGGAGTGGGAATGGATGCCGAAGGCGATGGTGCCGCGATCCCGCATGTCCTTCACTTCTTCCCAGGTCAGGCAGTCGTAGGAGCGATACTTCATTCGGGCGGCGGGCGCGTCGGCGATGAAGCCGGTGATGAGGTAGGAAATGGCCTGGAACCCGGCCTCGCGCAGGATGGGCTCCGCCTCGGTCTTCACGCTGAGCAGGCCGTCGTCGAAGGTGAGGATGACCGGCTTGCGGGGAAGCCAGAATTTCCAGCGGTAGGCCCGGGCGAGGTCTTTGGGCAGGAGGGTCCGGTAGCCGGCGGCCTTGAGATCGGCGATCTGGCGGCGGAATTCCGCGGTGGAGACCGTCCAGACATCGCCGCCCGGATCGGCGGCGACATGGTGGTACATCAGGACCGGGATTTCCTCCCGGGCCGGCCGCAGGCCGCAACCCGGAGCGGCCAGAAGAAGAAGCGGAAGTCCTGCGCGGGCCAACCGGGCCAGGCCTTCGTGGATGCGGAGTTGGATGTTTGCTTTCATGGTCCGGGGAGAATCATGGCGCAGAAGGATTCGGCGCGTCGATGGGAATCTGGAACGTTTTCATCACGGGCAGGTGTTGCATGTCGCGGGAGGTGTCCTCCCACTCGGCGGGCGGCGGGGGGGGATACCAGAGGCGGGAGTCGAAGACGAGGCCGTCGGGGAATTCGGTTCCGCCGAGGACGGTGGGGACGTGGTGCCGGGCCAAGGCGGGATTGGGCAGGACGAAGTCATAGGGGCGGGTGCGGTTCGCGTTGGTGTTCTTGTTGCCTTCCTGGTCGGCGGGATGGGGAGCGTCCACGAACCATTCCGTGAGCGCGGCGAGGGCCTTCGCTTCGCGCGTGGGGATGTTGAAATCGCCGCAGAGCACGACATAGTCGTCTTCGGGGAACTGCTTGCGGATGAGGTGGAGGAGGTGGCGGGCCTCGGGGATGCGGCGCTCGGCGCGGTTTTGGACGAGATGGACGCTGACGACGTGGAGGGGCTTGGCTCCGGGGATGCCGAGGGTGGCCCAGGCGAAGCCGCGGTTTCCGACATAGGGATCTTCCCACTGGCCGTGGGCGAGGATGGGGTAGCGGCTGAGGATGCCGTTGGGCAGGCGCGCCCCGCCTTTTTCGCGGGCGAAATGGTAGGTGGGGAAGATCTTGCGGGCCAGATCCTGCGAGGTGCCGGCCTTGTAGTTGAACTCTTGGATGCCGACGATGTCGGGCTGGAGGGCTTGGAGGATGCGGATGCCGGCCTCCTCGTAGGCCTGGCTGGTGTTGTCGGAGAGGTTGGCCGTGGCGATGGTGACGGAAACCGTTTTCCGGGCCGGTGCGCCGAAGCAGGCGGCGGCCGACAGCAGGCAGAACAGAAAATGAAGCCGACGGCGCATGGGAGGAAAAGAATAGCGCGAAACCGAAGGGGTGTCCATCGCGGATGGCGGGGGCATCAACTCGGGGGGAAGCGGGCGGCGAGGTGCCGATGCAGCCGCAGCAGCGGCAGCAGGCCGAGGCCGAGGAGGTTGGCGGGGAAGCGGTGGAGGGCGGCCACGCCCAGCAGCGCCTGCAGGGGGATCAGCAAGCCCAGGAACTTGCCGATGAGGCGCGGGGTGACCTTCGCGCCGGGCTGGGCTTCGTTGCGCGCCAGATGCGTGACGGCGGCGATGTAGAGACCCAGAGCGGCGGCGCCGACGACGGGGCCGGGGGCGGCGACGAGCCCGTCGGCGCCGGCGGCGGCGGCGCCGAGCAGGAGGTTGCCGGCGCGGCAGGCGCCCATCAGCAGCGGGCCGAAAACGGGGAATTTCTTGAGGCCGACATCGTAGGAGACGACGCCCAGGATCATCGGGAGGGCGACGGGGAGGGCATCGAAGAAGGCGGCGAGGAAGGCGGCGACCCACAGGAAGACCAGCGCGGCGGCGGCGGCGGCCTCGCGCGAGACTTCGCGCGAGGGCAGCGGCCGCTCCGGGCGGTCGCGCAGGTCTTCGGCGTAGTCGAAGAGATCGTTGAGGAGGAGGCCGGCGGCGTAGAGGAACAGTCCGGCGGGGATGGCCAGGAGGAGGCGGGCCCATCCGGCGGCCGTCGAGGAGGAGGCGAGGAGGAACCCGGCCAGCACATCGCCCGGCACGGTCAGCAGGTTGGGCAGGCGCAGGAGGCGGAGCCAGGCCTCGCCGTGTTGAATGCGCGGCAGGTATTTTTCCGCGGCGCGGAAAACGTCGGCCGTATTTTTCCACAGCGTGGAAAACTTGTTTCCACGGCGTGGAAAACCGTCAGCGCTGGTAGGTGGCGGGGTCAATGGAGGGGAGGTCGAGCCGCGGCTTGAATTTCGGGGTTTGGGAATAGAAGGCCATCGGATTGTCGAACAAGAGCTGCTGGATCTGGGCGGGGGAGAACCCTTGTTCGGCCATGAAAGCGGCGGTCTTGGGGAGGGAGCAGGGGTCGGAGACGCCCCAGTCGGCGGAGGAGTTGACGGTGACGCGCTCGAGGCCCCAGCGGCGGAGGATGTCGACGACGCGACGGGGATTGAGCTTGGAGTAGGGATAGACGGTGAGGCCGGCCCAGTAGTCGGTCTTGCGGGTCAGGGGCATCGTCTCCTCGGTGTTGTGGTCGACGACGATGAGCGACGGGTCGTAGGCGAATTCGCGCAGGATGGCGAGGAGGCGGGCGACGCCATCCTTCTTGCTCGTCTGGGGCGTGTCGTGGGGGGTGTGGACGAGGACGGGGAGGGCGTGCGCCTTGGCGAGCTCGAGCTGGCGCTGGAAGACCAGTTCCTCGTTGGGCGTGATGCGGTTGAAGCCGATCTCGCCGACGCAGACGCAGCGGGGGTGGTCGAGATAGGGGCCGATGCCCGCGAGGGTTTCGAGGGCCAGGGGCAGGTTTTCGGCCTCTTTGGGATTGACGGAGATGCAGGAGAAGTGGTCGATGCCGTAGCGGAGGGCGCGGGTGTGCTCGAATTCGAGCGAAAGCTGGAAATAATCGAAGAAGGTGCCCGCATGGCGGCGGTTGGCGCCCTGCCAGAAGGAGGGCTCGACGACGCACCGGATGCCGGCGGCGTACATGGCCATGTAGTCGTCCGTCGTGCGCGACAGCATGTGGATGTGGGGTTCGATGATGGTCATGGTCTTGCTCCGGAGAGAGGGGGGTGTTTTTCCTTGTCAGCGTTCCGGGTCCTCCCCCGGTTCACTCGGCGGCGATGGCGGAGATTTCGACGAGGCCGTTTTTCGGCAGTCGCGCGGCTTGGACGACCTCGCGGGCGGGGAAGGGCGGCGCGAAGACTTCGGCGTACAATTTGTTGACGAGGGCGAAGTCGTCCATGCTGGCCACATAGATCGTCGCCTTGAGGACCTGGTTCGGGCCGAGGTCGGCGGCGGCGAGGATGGCGACGAGGTTCCGGAGGGCTTGGCGGGTCTGGGCCTCGATGCCCTCGGCCAGCGCGCCGGAGGCGGGGTCGAGGCCGAGCTGGCCGGAAACGAAGAGGAGGCCGTTGCGCGAAACAGCCTGCGAATAGGGGCCGATGGCGGCGGGGGCTTGGTCGGTTTGGATGGTTTTCATGGGCATTCTCCGGAAACAAGACTCATCATAGACCCGGCCGGGAGCCGGGACAAGCGGGGATTCGCCGGGGGGGGGCGTCATGTAGCCGGGAAGGCGTTTCGACACAGGGCGACGGCGTCTTCGAGCCAGCGCCGGCGCTGCTCGGGGGTGCTGGCGACGACGACGTTGAACGTCCGCCGGCGGACGTCGCGGACGCCGCACAGGCCGAAGACGCAGCGTTTCCAGATGGCGTCCAGCGGGTCGCCGAACGCCTCGCGCTCCCGTTCGCCGGGCGTGTTGGAGGTGTTCAACACGACGGCGGTACGGGCCGGAAGCAGGCCGACGGGGACGCCTTCGCCGTTGTCGCCCTCTTCGAACCGGTAGGCGACGCCCGGGCGGACGACCCGATCGATCCAGCCTTTCAGGACGGCCGGAGGTTGTCCCCACCAGTTGGGATGCACGATGACGATGCCGTCCGCCGCTTTGAGCTCGTCGCAGTGGCGCCGGATATCGGGCGGCAGGCCCGCAGCCTGCGGAATTTCGTCCGCCGGCAGGAGCGGATCGAATCCTTCCGCGTGCAGATCGTGGAACGAGACGCGGTGTCCGTCGGCTTGCAAGGCGTCGCGGACGGCCACGGCCAAGGCGTGGTTGAAGCTGTTCGGAGCGGGATGGCCAAGGAGGATCAGGATGTTCACGGCGTTCTATCCTTCGGGCCTGGAGGCGGGGGGGGGCCGGTTTGGATGGTTTTCATGGCGTCGCTCCGGGACCGGGTTGAATCCAATCCACCATAGGATTCCTCCGCGCCGCGGACAAGACTTATCCCGAACGCCGCGCCGATGGGCCGATGCCGCGAACAGGCGCGGATTCCAGGCGAGGGGCCCCGTTTCATTCGGGGGCGGCCCGGGCGTTCGCCGGGGAGGTTCGCTGGGGGGGGGGGGCGGGTTCGCCGGGTTCGCCGGGGAGGCAAGCCGGCATTGACGGCGGCGCGGCGGGGTTTTAGGATGGCCCATTGAATGCCGGACGGAACGGGCGGCGGTGGATGCGCCGCAGGAAGGAATCGTGAACAAGTTCGAGGTGTTTTCGATGTTGACGGGGGGGGCGGAAAGCATCGCCTTTTCGACGGCGATGACGAATCTGGCCATGACGGCGTTGATCGCCCTGTTCATCTGGCTGGTCTACAAGCTGACCTACAGCGGAGTGGCCTACAACCGGGCGTTCGGGATGAGCATCGTCATGACGGCGATGGTGACGGCGATCATCATGATGGTGATCCAGTCCAATCTGGCGCTGTCGCTGGGCATGGTGGGCGCGCTGTCCATCATCCGCTTCCGCAGCGCGGTGAAGGACCCGCGGGACATTTCCTACATCTTCTGGTCGGTGGCGATGGGGCTGGCGGCGGGAACGGGAATCCATCTGCTGGCGATCTGCGGGTCGCTGGCGCTGGGGGTGTTCGTGCTGGTTTTCACGCTGCTGGGCCATCCGCGGCATTCCCTGATGCTGATCCTGAAGGGGCGCGGGCTGGATGCGGAAGCCGTGCGGGATCAGGTGGCGCGCCTGACGGGCCGCGCGCGGCTGCGGATGCAGAACATCGCGCCGAACGGGACCGAGTTCATCTATGACATCCGGTTGAAGAAGGATGTGTCCGGCGAAGCCGTCGCGAAGGCGCTGTCCGGGATCGCCGGCGTTGAAACGGTGCATCTGGTCGCCGGCAGCGAAGAGCCGTGAGCTTCCGGCTGTCCCAGCGGACCGCGCGCAAGAGTTCCCTTGCGCTGCTGGCGGTTTGCGCGGCGGCGGCGGGGATCCTGTGCGCGGTTCCGGCGGCGCGGGAGACGGACTTGTCGGCCACGCGAACGTCCGCGTACCGGATCCCGAAGCGGAAGCTGGCGCCCTTCGCCCGGCAATTCGCCTCTCCGTTGCCGGTTTTGGAGATCGTGATCGCGGAGGACGCGCTGCCGCTTCCGGATCAGGAACCGATTCCCGCCTTGATGCGCGTCTTCGACCGGCCGGGGGGCAACCGGTTGACGGACATTCCCCGCGCGCTCCTGCCGTTCGTGTCGGTGCGGCACCGGGGCGCGAGCTCGATGCATGCGCACTTCCGGCAGCACTCGATCCGGCTGAAGATCCGGGACGAGAAGCAGAAGCCCTCGCGGTTCGACCTCTGCGGATTTGCGCCGGACGACGATTTCGTGTTGATCGCGACCTGCATGGACCGGTCCCTGGTCCGCGATCGCATGGCCTACGAGCTGGCGGCGCCGCTGATCCCGTTCACGCCGAAGGCGAAGTATGTGGAGGTGTTCGTCCGGAACACGCGCGCCCGGCTGGATGAGGAAACCTACAGCGGGATCTATCTGGCGATGGAGCAGATCGAAGCGGGACCCCGCCGGGTCGCGGTGGGGCCGCTGGAGATCGCGGCCCCGCGGGAAGGGTTGGAAGGCGGCGGCTGGATTCTCCAGAGCGACCGGTTCTCCACCAACCGGCCTTCGTTCCGGATCGGCGACGAATCGTTCACCGTCGTCGCGCCTGGTTCCCGGACCCTCACGCCGGAAGCCCTCGATTTCATCCAAGCCGATTTCGGCCGGTTTCATCGGCTGATGCGGCAAGATCCCCTGAACGACCGGCTGTTCGATGTGCTGGACATGGATTCGTTCATCCACATGATGCTGTTGCAGGAATTCGTGAAGAACATCGACGCCTTCCGGTACTCCACCTTTTTCCATCGCGCCGCGGGAGGCCGGCTGGTCGCGGGTCCGCCGTGGGATTTCAATCTGGCCATGGGCAACGCCCGGGACCTCACGGCGCCGGAAGGATTCATTCTCCAGCGCTATCCCTATGCCCGGGAGCTCTTGCGCAACCCGCGCATTTTCCGCCTCTACCAGGACCGGTGGCGCGAGTTGCGCCAGCCGGGCGCCGCGTTTTCGGACGGGCGCATCCTGGATCTCATCGATTCCATTCTGCGGGAGGCCGGTCCGGCGGCATTCCGCCATTTCGAGCGCTATCCGGAACTGCTGCGGCCGGGGCGGGTTTTCATTTTCACCGCCACATACCATGTCGACTCCTTCGAGAAGAACGTCCGCGTCGTCCGGGACTTCCTGCTGCGGCGGGCCCGGTGGATGGACGGGGCCTTGGCGGCGATGGCGGGGCCGGAGGATTTGTTTTCCGGGGAGGCGGAGCGTCGGGAGACGGAGGCGGAGGCGATCGGAACGGCGTGGTGGAAGGAAAGCGAATCCCCGCCCTTGAGGAGCGGGCCATGAGCGAAGACCGTTCGAAACCGTGGCGGAACGAGCGGAAATTCCGGATCACGCCGGTGCAACAGGCCGCCGCCGCCGGCTGGTGCCGGCGCGCCATGGCGCCCGATCCGCACGCGGGCCCGGGCGGGGACTATTTCATCCGGAGCGTCTATTGGGATTCGCTGGCCGAGGGCGACTACGCGGACAAGGTTTTCGGCGCGCTTTTCCGCAAGAAGATCCGGCTGCGGGTGTATTCCGAGAGTCCCGCTTTCGCCCTGCTGGAGCGCAAGCGCAAGATCGGCATGTGGAACCAGAAGGAGCGCGTGAAGCTTGTGATCGGCGAAGCGGAGGCGCTGCTGGCCGGCGACTGGGACGTGCTGTTCCGCAAGGGGACCGAGACGGCGCTGCGGTTCTACGCCGAGATGAAGGCGCAGCTCTATCGACCCGTGGTCAACGTGGAATACGAGCGCGAAGCCTACGTGCTGCCCTTCGAGGACATCCGCGTCACCTTCGACAAGTCCGTCCGCTACAGCGTTTCCGACCTGGGCCTGTCCGGCCGGAAGAGCATGGTCCCGCTGTTCCCGGGCGGGGACGTGATCCTGGAGGTCAAATACAACGAGGAATTTCCGCGCTGGATGGCCGCGCGGCTGGGGGCGGTCGACGAGGTCCAAGTCGCGCTCAGCAAGTTCGGGCTGGCGCTGGCGCCGTGGCGATCCGAAGCCTAGCGCGGTTTTGGATGTTTCGCATCCGGCCGGGATGGGCCGGTCACCGCACGACGCGCATGCGGAAGAGTCCCCGGGGGGCCTCGTCGACGAGGGGAATTTCGTTCGTGGGGCCCGAGCCGATGGCGATGGAGCCCGTGTCGACCCAATCGTTTGAAACGGGGCGCATGCGCTGGAGGCGGTAGTCCACGTCCAATTCTCCCAGGAATTTGAGCGTCCAGGAAGCGGGGTCGGTCCATTGGATGTCGAGGAATTCGGGGGAGGGGGGCGCCGGGGGGGAGGCGATGGCCAACGATGCATTATAGCCTGTGAGGACTTGGCCGGCAGACGCCACGACCACCGCCTGCGCGGACGATTCGTCTGGCGCGTTGTCATACCATTCAGGGACGCAGGTGTCGTAGAAGTCGGAAAAATGCAGGCGAATTTGCCCGACGGGGAGTCCTTCGAATGCATAATGGCCGGTCTCGTCGGTGGTGGCGCCCCATAGCTCGGTCCATTGGCTGCCATCAAACCAATGCCCCCGGACGTCGATGCCGGGGAGCGGAGTGGAGCCGCCCAATCCCGTAACAGTTCCCGAGAGGCGGGCGCCGGCAACGAGCGAGACATGGATGCCGCTGACCGTGGTGGTCCCCGACACGACCACGTCGAGCGCGTTGCTGACATGGAGGGCATTGTTGTAATACTCCGGCGCATAGTTTCCTTCATGGGGCCAGAAGAGCAAGCGGTAGGTGCCGGCGGGGAGTCCGCCGATGTTGTAGACGCCGGAATCGTCGGTGACGCCGGTGTCCACAAGTCTCCATTCGCCCGCATCCAACCGCACCGCTTGGGCTTCAACCATGGCGATCGGGATCCCGCCGGGTCCGGTCACGGTCCCGGTGATGTGGGAGGCGGCCCCGATCCGAGCGTTGACATTGCTGACGGTTGCGGCCGGTCCCAGCACGATGTCGCGCGCCGAAGCCAAGGTGGCGGAGTTGCTGAACCACTGCGAGGCCAGAGCGGACGACCAAGGGAGGAACATCACGCGGTAGGCTCCGGGCGCGAGCCCGGCGAGGTTGAACGCACCGGTTGCGTCCGCATTGGTGTAGGTCCTGATGTTCCATGCGCCATTCAAAAACTGGTGCGCGACGATGTCGGCTTCGGCCACGGGGTTGCCACCCGAGTCGACGAGGGCGCCGGTGATGTGGCCGGCCAACGCCAGTTCAACATCGACGTTGCCGATGGTCGCGCCGGGTGCGAGAACCAGATCCTGTGCCTGGTCGAAGTCATTCGTGTCGTCGTAGTATTCGCCCAGCAAGGAATTGTCGGCGTCCGGGCCCTGAATCCATAGGCGATAGGTGCCGGGGGGAAGTCCCGTGTAGTCGAAAGCACCTCCGAATCCGATCCAAGTCCAACCGCCGAACTCAGTCCAGGCCGCCCCTTTTCTTCGGTACGCGTATACCGTGTATTCATCCAACGGTGGCGACCCGGCCGGCCCTGAAACAAATCCGGAGATGTGGCCGCCTTCAGCCAACATGGCATCAATGCCACGGATGGAAGAATCATCGGGAACTTCGATGTTGGCCGCCATGTTCACGTCATAGGAGCCGCCGTGGAACTGACTGACATAGCCATGGGGCATGCCTTGGAATTTCAGCCGATAGGTTCCACCGGTCAAGCCCTTCAGGGCATAGCTTCCATCGGCCTCGGTCCTCGTGGTGTGGCCATCGGATGAGTTCCAAATCCAACCATTCCAGCTGTATTTCTGGACTCCGATCCCGTTGAGTGGCGATCCATCCGGGCCGGTGACCATTCCGGAGATGCTTGAAGCGGGTTCCAACTGGGCATCCACGCCGGTCAAGTCCTGGCTGGCCCCCAACACGATGTCGGTCGCCGCATCCACATCGGGGGCATCATCGTAGTATTCCTCTGCATAATTCTTGTTCACATCCCAGAAGCCCACGCGGTAGGTTCCGCCATCGAGGTTTTCGATGGTGTAATGACCGTCGGAATCGGTAGATGCGGACTGCACATGGCTCCACCAGAATCCATCGTCCTGATAAGCCGTGACATCGATGCCCTCCAGCGGAGTGGTGCCGGTAGAATCCGTGACCGTTCCGCTGATGGATGCGCCCCAAGTACAGGCAGAGAGGGAAACCCCAAAGATCGAAAACGCCAGCAACCGCTTCATGGTCTATCCTCCTGGAATGCGCCTGGCGGCGACGGGCGAACAGATGCCGCGATGAAAGCGGGGCTCCGTCGGTTTGGATGCGCGCCCAAGAAAACCGTTTTGGATGAACGCTCTCACGAACGCAAAGCATGTTGGCGCAACCCCGAGAACGCAAGCTCAAATCCAGGCTTCGGAGGGAAATCCAGATGAATCGGTTTTGGGGAGGCGGAGCCGACGGCCGAGACCGGGATTATCGTCTGGCACGAGTTGGCCGTGTATGGTTCGGGGTCGCCCCCGATGGGGCGGTGGCGCCTTCCAGCGCGCGGTCCCCGAGGGTGCCGATGGTCTGGTTCTGGCGGCCATTCCCGACGACGGCGAGGATCTTCATGGCGGCGCTCCGCGGTTGCGTTGCGTGGGTTTGCGGCAAACGAAAAAGGGATATTCGACGTCGTCTTGGCGGTAGGATTCCTCGACGACGTCGAACCCGGAGCCGGCGAGGGTTTGGCGCCAGAAAGAATGGGGGAAGAGGCCGAGGTCGAAGCGATCGGTTTCGATGCGCCGGCGGCCGTGTTCGCGGATCAGATAGATCAGGGTGGATTCGAACCGTTCGTCGGCGGGATCCGGATCGTACCGGTTTTCGATGAAGGTCACGTCGAGTCCCGGAGGGCAGGAGCCGGGATAGGCGGGGGTGGCCTCGGTTTGGTTCTGGCGGAAGGTTTCGGCGGTGGAGTCGGCGACGACCACCATCACGCCGCCTGGGGCCAGATGGCGGAAGGCTGTTTGGAAAGCGGCCGCGAGGTCGGGGCGGGAAGTCAGGTGGGAGACGCCGTCGTCGATCAGGATGGCGTCGAAGGTCCGGTCGAGCGAGAAGGAGCGCATGTCGCCCTGGACGAATTCGCACTCGGGATTGAGGTTCCGGGCGAGCGCGAGCATGGCGGGGCTGAGATCGAGGCCGGCGCAGCGGAAGGACCGCTGGAGGGTGAACAGGTTTTTTCCGCCGCCGCAGGCGACGTCGAGGAGCGTTTCGAGGGGGCGGCGCGCGTGGTGCCGGATGCGTTCGGCGACGAATCGGGCGAAGTGCGCGTACTCCCCGGCCGGATCGCCCCACAGGGGCCACAGCCAGGCCAGATCGGAATAGAGCCGGGGGGTGTCTGGACTCGGGCCCGTCGGGGTCATCGCATGAGAGGCAACCTGCACGAGGAACAGGGTAGTGCGCCGCGCCCAGACAGTCAATTTGGAAGGGCGTGGCCGCGGGCCGTGGAGCCCGTCGCGATGTTCCGCGGAAGAGGCCGGGAACCCAGCAGAACGCGGGGAAGGAGGAAGGCCCGCCTGGACGGCGGATTCGCGGAGAGCCGGTTCGGCTCAGCCGGTGCGCTGGCGGATGGCGTTTTGTTGCTTGGCGAGGAAGTCGGCGCGCTCCTGGGCGACGGCCATCAGGAAGCCGCGGGCCTGGACGGGGCCCATCTCGAAGGGGTCGAAGACGTGCCGGGTGCTGAACTTCCGCAGCAAGGCCTGGGCGATTTCGTCGGCCCGGACGTAGGCCATGGACCAGTTTTCGAAATCGCGGTGGGGAATGGCGGCGTATTCGAGCAGCGTGACCGCCGAATGGCGGGCGTCCCGGACGATGCGGTTGTAGAGTTCGTTGACGGTGTCGGCGGGGCCTTCGAGGATCTGCAGGAATCCGCGCGGCGAATAGCACAGCGCGCCGGTGACGCCGAGTTTCTTGTTGTTGCGGCGCGAGACCGTCATGATCTTTCCCAGGGCGTCCGGGCCGCAGTCCTTCGACAGGCGGCTGGCATAGGTCAAACGTACGATATTCATCTTCACCTCCAAATGCGATTGGAGAACATACCCCGCAACCGGCAAATGGCAAGTCGAAGGCTGAATTTCCTTGCGGCGAGAAGCCGGATCAGGGCGTCGGCTTGGAGAAGATCTGGAGGCTGTATTTGCCCATGGCGACGGCGGCGGCGGGGGGATCGCCGGCGGCTTCGATGGAATCGGAGCCGATGCCGCCGAAATCGCCGCCATAGGTTTTGGAATCGCCGTTGAAGCGCCGGATCCAGGTGCCGGCGGAGGGGAAGCGGACGACGTAGTCATTCTGGTCGAAGTCGACGGCGGAGAAATTGGCGACGACCAGGACATCGTCGGTCTGTCCGCCTTGGTCCCAGCGGACATAGGCGACGACCTTGTTGTCGTTGTCGATCTGATGGACGCCGACGCCGGCGCCTTGGAGGCCGGGGGTGGAGCCGTCGCGGTTGCGGCGGAGGTGGATCAGGTCGGCGTAGGCGCGGACGATGCCGGCGTGGGAATTCGTGCGGTTCCAGCGCAGGGGGGTGTCGTCGTGGAAAGACTGGGTCTCGTGCATTTCCTGGCCTTGGAAGACCATGGGGATGCCGGGGGTGGTCAGGACGACGGCGGCGCCGAGGAGCGCGCGCTTGCGGGCCCAGAGGCTTTCGGGATCTTCGGGATGGATCATGGTGGGGACGCGGCTGCGGTTGTCGTTCATGGTGGCGACGTAGTCGTGGGCCTCGGTGAAGACGACGCGCTGGAATCCGGCCCAATCGGAGAGGGTGCCGGCGAGGATGTACATGTTGCGTTCGTGGTCCCAGGCGGTTGCGATCTGCTGATACAGCGCCCAGCGATGGCCGACGTCCCATTGGCCATCGAAGCCCATGTCGTGGTCGAAGGCGTGGTCTTCGGCGGTGCGGACGAGGGCGGGCCGGGTTTCGGCGAGTTCCCGGTTGATCTCGCGCAGCATTTCGATGCCCGGACCGTTGGGTCCTTGCTCGGTGCGGATGAGGTGATAGACGGAATCCCACCGGAAGCCATCGACGCGGTACTCGTCGGCGAACATGAAGATTTGGTCGCGGACGAAGGCGCGGACTTCGGGGCGGCCGAAGTCTGGACGGGTGGAGCCCCACGGGGTGTGGGCGCGGCCGTCGTTGTAGAAAAAGATGCCGCCGAGTCCGTTTTCGCTCCACCCGTCGAATTGCCACAGGTCGAGGTCGGTCGGGCCGTAGTGGTTGTGGACCACGTCCACGAAGACGGCGAGGCCGCGCGCGTGGGCGGCGCGGACGAAGCGCTTGAAGGCGTCGGGGCCGCCGTAGTCGGTCTCGATGGCGAACAGATCGCAGGGATTGTAGCCCCAGCTGAGGCCACCGGGGAATTCGTTGACGGGCATGAGCTGGATGGCGGTGAAGCCCAGCTCGCGGAGATGATCCAGATGCGCGATCGCGTCGTCGAAGGTGGCGGGCGGATTTTTTCCGGAGAAGGTGCCGACGTGGAGCTGGTAGAGCACGAGATCGTTCCGCTCGGGCATCCGGAAAGAATCGTCGCCCCAGTCGAAGGCGGCGGGATCGTAGATGACGGAATCTCCGTTGGAGTGGGTGACGTGGCGGGCGCGCGGATCGCGCTTCCAGATATAGCCGTTGAACACGTATTTGTACCGTTGTCCGGCGCGCGCCGCGGGGACGTCGATGGACCAAGTGCCGTTGGAGGCGTCACGAACGAGCGGGGTGCGGCCCCACTCGTTGAATTCGCCGGAAACTTCTGCGGAGGAAGCGAACGGCGCCCAGGCGCGGAAGGTGGTGCCGCTTGCGTGCGGGATCGGGCCCAGGCCGGGTCGGGCGGATTGGGCGAAGGCGGGGATGGCCGCCAAGAAAGCGAGCAGCAGCAGGGATGGGCGGGCGAGGAAGCAGAAGCGATTCTTCATTGGCGAAGAATACGCGGTGGCACGGCCGGTGGCAAGGTGGAGTCACCTGGGGTTGCGGATGTTGCGGCCGCGAAAACAACCATCACCAGCGGTCGCTGATGGGGGCGACGGGGACGCGCGGATCAAGCATGCGGTGGTTCTGGACGAGGCCGGAAACGGGGATCACCTTCCACGGATGGCCGAGGAGTTTATTCAGGCCGGTCGCGATCTCGTAAAAATTCAGGCCGGGGTTGCCGTCGAGGTGATAGAGGTCGGGGGGAAGCCTGAGGATTTGCACCAAGCCGTCGGCGGTGTCGGGCAGGAAGGAGCAGCCGGGAAACCAGCGGGTGGAGGCGTCGATGCGGCCGTGCTCGCGGAAGGTGCGGTCGAGGTAGTCGATCATCTGGTTGCCGCCGGGGGCGGTTCCGATCTGCCAGCCGATGCGGACGACGTGGGCGCCGGGATGGGCGGTCTGGACGCGCCGCTCGCCTTCAAGCTTGCAGCGGCCGTAGTTGTCGTCGGGAAGGGGGAGGTCGTGGACCGTGAAGGGGCCGGATTGGGAGCCTGAAAAGACGGAGACGGAGCTGATGTGCAGAAACGGGATCTTGTTTTCGGCGCAGGAGCGCGCGGTCCATTCCGTCCACTCGGGGCTGCCCATGGCGACATGGCAGAAGAGATCGGGCTTTTCGCACTCGATGAAGAAGCGCACGGCTTCGGGGTTGTCGATGGGGTGGAGGGCGCGATCCCACGGGATGATGGCGTTGCCGGCCGCGGCCAGAGCCTGCGCGAGGGCAGGGGCGACGGTGCCGTTCATGCCGGTGACGAGGGCTTTCATGGGGAGCTCAGCGGCTCGTTTTCCGGGAGGAATGCGGCCGGTGTTTCTTCCGGAGATCGCGCCAGAACCGATCCCGGGCGATGCCGGCGAGGAGGCCGCCCGACCCGGCGCCGCCCGCGATGCAGCGGAGGCCGGTCGCGGTCGATTCCGCATGGGCGAAGCGGAACATCCAAAAGGCCAAGCCGAAGGCGGATCCCAGAACCGCGCCGAAGAAGAAATGGACGCCGAAGGCGGAGATCCGATCCATCCAGAATTTCTTCTGGGTGAGCATCGGCTTCGGCATGAACGGCCAATTGAGTCCACGGTTGGGCATATGGGGGGGATTGTATCGCACTTCAGGCCAAGCCGCGAGTCAACACATGGGG
>SABN01000166.1 GCA_009928955.1 Opitutia bacterium
AAGCAAGCTGATCATGCTGGCGCCGAACAACATCTTCTCGCCGTCGAGCGGCAAGCCGATCACGACGCCGACGCAGGACATCGCGCTGGGCTGCTACTATCTGACGGTGGATTCGCAGCAGGAGCGCATCCGCGCGCGCCAGCCGAAGGTTCCGGGCGCCATCGAGCATCTGCCGATCTTCGGCGACGCCCAGGAGGTGCACACGGCCCATGACGAGGGCGTGCTCACCGTCCACGACCGCATCCGGTTCAAGAATCCCGACCATCAGGTCGAGACGAAGTACGGGGTGAAGGACCTGTCGGTCATCACCACGACGGTGGGCCGCGTCTTCTTCAACGAGATCTGGCCGGACAACATGGGGTTCTTCAATGCGCCCGTGCCGAAGAAAAAGCTCGAGGAGCTGATCCGCCACTGCTACCAGGTGGCCGGCCACGCCGAGACGGTGCTGACCTTGGACCGCGTGAAGGACCTCGGGTTCGAGCACGCGACGCTGGCGGGCATTTCGATCGGCATCGTGGACATGATCGTGCCGGAGGCGAAGGTGAAGACGGTCGAGACGGCGCGCAAGTCGCTGGCCGAGGTCGAGGCGCAGTATCGCAAGGGCATCATCACCGACGGCGAGCGCTACAACAAGATCATCGACATCTGGACCCACGCGACGGACGAGATCGCCGGGCAGATGTTCCGGGCGATGGAGTTCAACGAGTCGCGCACGGACGTGAATCCGCTGTTCATGATGGTGGATTCCGGCGCGCGCGGCAACCGGCAGCAGATCCGCCAGCTGGCGGGCATGCGCGGCCTGATGGCCAAGCCCTCGGGCGAAATCATCGAGCGGCCGATCTTGGCGAACTTCCGCGAAGGCCTGAGCGTGCTGGAATACTTCATTTCGACGCACGGCGCCCGCAAGGGGTTGGCCGACACCGCGCTGAAGACCGCCGACTCCGGCTACATGACCCGCAAGCTGGTCGACGTTTCGCAGGACGTGATCGTGGTCGAGCAGGACTGCGGCACGCTCAACGGCATCGAGGTCCATGCGATCATGCAGGGCGACGAAGAGCTCGTCCCGCTGGCCCAGCGCATCCTCGGCCGCACGGCCGTGGACGACATCCGCGATCCGCGCGCCGGCGAGGTGATCGTCGCGGCCGGCTACGAGATCGACGAAAAGGTGGTGGAGAAGGTCCGCCGCGCCGAGCTCGAGAGCGTCAAGATCCGCAGCGTGCTCACCTGCGAGTCGAAGCGCGGCATCTGCGCCAAGTGCTACGGGCGCAACCTGGCCAACGGGCGCCAAGCGGTCTTGGGCGAGGCCACGGGCATCATCGCGGCCCAGTCCATCGGCGAACCGGGCACGCAGCTGACGATGCGGACGTTCCACATCGGCGGCACGGCCAGCAGCACCTTCAAGCAGCCCGAAATCGTCGTCAAGCACGACGGCGTGCTGAAATATGAAGAGCTGTACGCCGTTCCGGGCCCCGACGGGAACAACATCGTGCTGAACAAGAACGGCATGGTCGGCCTGTACGACAAGGAGGGGCGCGAACTCGAGCGCCACACGATCCAGCTGGGCAGCGTCCTGTCGGTTCGGGATGGCGGCGCCGTCAAGAAGGGCGCCTCGGTGGCGAAGTGGGATCCCTACAACGTGCCGATCCTCAGCGAGCACTCCGGCATGATGGACACCCGGGACTTCATCATCGGCGTCACGGTCCGCAAGGAAGTGGACGAGGCGACGGGCATGGAGGATCTGGTGATCCTGGAGCACAAGGACGAAATCCATCCGCAGTTGCTCATCCGCGACGCGGCGGACCCGAAGAAGATCTTGGGATCCTACACGGTCCCGGCGGGCGCGCACGTGGTGGTGGACAAGGGCGAGAAGGTGTATGCCGGCGAGGTGATCGCGAAGACTCCGCGCAAGCAGGCCCGCACGAAGGACATCACCGGCGGCCTGCCGCGGGTGGCGGAGCTGTTCGAGGCCCGCAAGCCGAAGGACGCGGCGGAAATCGCCAAGATCGACGGCCTCGTGGAAATGGGCGGCAACGCCCGCGGCCGGCGCAAGCTGCTGGTGCGCGATCCGATCACGGGCGACGCCGAAGAGCATCTGATTCCGCTGAACAAGCACATCGTGGTGTACGCGGGCGACCGCGTGCGGAAGGGCCAGCCGCTGACGGAAGGCCCCGTGGTCCCGCAGGAGATCCTCGAGGTCTGCGGTCCGCAGGAGCTGCAGGAATATCTCGTGAACGAGGTGCAGGAGGTCTACCGGCTGCAAGGCGTGGAGATCAACGACAAGCACATCGAAATCATCGTGCGCCAGATGCTGCGCAAGGTCCGCATCGCGGAGCCGGGCGACACGGGCTTTCTCTGGGGCGAGCAGATCGAGAAGCAGACGTTCCTGGAGGTCAACCGGCGCGTCGCGGAAGAGGGGCGCAAGCCCGCCGAGGCGACGCCGCTGCTGCTGGGCATCACGAAGGCTTCCCTCGAGACGGAGAGCTTCATCTCGGCGGCGTCCTTCCAGGACACGACGCGGGTGCTGACCGACGCGGCCACCTTGGCCCGCGTGGACAACCTGCACGGGTTCAAGGAGAACGTGATCATGGGCCATGTGATTCCGGCCGGCACGGGCTTCTCGATGTACCGCAACATCAAGCTGGTTCCGCTGGCGGAGCCGATCGCGGCCGAGGAGCTGCTGGGCGACCAGCTGCCCACCACGTCCGCGGCCGCCGAGCCGGTCGACGCCTGACGCCTCCTTCCGGAAGCCTGCGCTTCCGGACCGACGGCCCGGCCCGCGCCGGGCCGTTTTCCTCCGCGGAAGGTAAAGCGTTTCGAGCTTGGGGAATATGCTTCATTTGCTTGACAAAAGCGGGGGGAAGTCGGAATATCGCGCGGATTTTTCCACGCCTTGGCCGGATGGCGACGCTTTCAAAAAATACAGGTCCGGAAGGGCCCCACAAACACGGAGATGAACATGGCGAAAAAGAAATATGTCTATTTTTACGGCTTCGGCAAAGAGAACACCGAGGGCGATGCGACGATGAAGGCGCTGCTCGGCGGCAAGGGCGCGAACCTGGCCGAGATGGCGAACGCGGGCCTGCCGGTGCCGGCGGGCTTCACGGTCTCGACCGAGGCGTGCGCGTATTATTCCTCGCACCACAACAAGTATCCCGAGGGGATGCTCGAGCAGCTCAAGGCCCAGCTGAAGAAGCTGGAGACCAAGATGAAGAAGAAGCTGGGCGATCCGAAGAACCCGCTGCTGGTGTCGGTGCGTTCGGGCGCGGCGATCTCCATGCCGGGCATGATGGACACCGTGCTGAATCTCGGCTTGAACGACAAGTCGGTGCTGGGCTTCATCGAGAGCACGGGCAACGCGCGCACGGGCTGGGACTGCTATCGCCGGTTCATCGACATGTTCGGCAACGTGGTGATGGGCCCGACCACCGGCCTGGACCACCATGATTTCGAAGTGGAGATGACCGCGCTGAAGAAGAAGTACGGCGCGAAGGAAGACACGGACCTGTCGGCCGAGCAGCTCAAGGAGCTGTGCGAGATCTACAAGAAGGTCTATCTGAAGAAGGTGAAGAAGCCTTTCCCGCAGGATCCGCTGGATCAGTTGCTGGCCTCCGTGAACGCGGTGTTCGGCAGCTGGAACGGCGAGCGCGCGATCAAATACCGCCAGATCAACAAGGTGACCGGCCTGCTGGGCACGGCGGTGAACGTCTGCTCGATGGTCTACGGCAACATGGGCGACGAATCCGGCACGGGCGTGGCGTTCACGCGCGACGGCGCGACCGGCTCCGAGGAGCCGATGGGCGAATACCTCATCAACGCGCAGGGCGAAGACGTGGTGGCCGGCATCCGCACGCCGAAGCACATCGACGAAATGCCCGCGGAGAAGAGCCCCATCTGGAAGAAGGCGCATGCGCAGCTGCGCGTGATCATGAAGAAGCTCGAAGAGCACTACAAGTACCCGCAGGACGTGGAATTCACGGTCGAGCAGGGCACGCTGTGGATGCTGCAGACCCGCAACGCCAAGCGCACCGGCCTGGCCGGCGTCCGCTGGGCGGTGGAAATGGCCACCGGCAAGGATTTCTTCACCGGCAAGCCGCAGAAGAAGATCCTCAAGCCGGACGAGGCGATCTGCACGCTGTCGGGCTCGGATCTCGAGCAGCTGCTGTTCCCGATCTTCGACATCGCGGCCGAGAAGAAGGCCGTCGCGCTGACGAAGGGCCTGCCGGCCGGTCCGGGCGCGGGCGTGGGCCAGATCGTGTTCGACGCGGCGGCCGCCGAGGCCGCGGTCAAGGCGAATCCCGCCGCCAAGGTGATCCTGGTCCGCCATGAGACGAGCCCCGAAGACGTCGGCGGCATGTGGGCGGCGCAGGGCATCCTGACGAGCACGGGCGGCATGACCTCGCACGCGGCCGTCGTGGCGCGCGGCTGGGGCAAGTGCTGC
>SABN01000044.1 GCA_009928955.1 Opitutia bacterium
ACGGGCATGTTCATGCCGGAGTTCACCTCCGCGCTGGGCGATCCCGAGACCAGCCAGGGCGGGCACCCCAACGTGCACTACACCGTCGGCTGCGCCGGCATCATCGTCGAGGTCGACAAGGAGACCGGCAAGCTGTCCGTCCTGAAGACCACGCTCGCCGTGGACGCCGGCAAGGCCATCAATCCCGACCTCGTGAAGGGCCAGATCGTCGGCGGCCTCCTGCAGGGCTTGGCGACGGCCCTCTACGAGGACATCCGCTACGGCGCCAACGGCCGCCTCCTGAATCCGAATTTCACGGACTACAAGATTCCGACCGCGCTCGACTGCCCGGCCGAGATCGTGCCGATCATCCTCGAAACCGCCCAGCCCGACGGCCCCTTCGGCGCCCGCGGGGTGGGCGAGCACACGATGGTCGCCTGCGCGCCCATGGTGGCCGACGCCATCGACGACGCCGTGGGCGTGCGCCTCAAGACCCTGCCGCTGACCGCCGAGAAGACGGCGCTGGCGCTGCGCGGGATCGAGTACGACGACGTCAAGGGCGACCACCTCGGATTCTGCTTCCGCGGACGGCCCTGCGACTATCCGTTCTCGGTCGGCGGGGCCCGCTAGAGGAATTCGGGGGGAGAGGACCGGGTCCAGCGCGCGGTGATCGGGGCCGCGCCGGGCTTGGAGAATTCGAGGGCGAATTCGCCGGCGGGGGTTTCGAGCTTGCGCGCGAAGGTGGCCCCGTCTAGTTTTTGCAGGAGGGTTTGCAGGGCGAAGAAGGCGGGGCGGGGGCGCCAGGCGGCGGGATCGGCGTCGTCGACGAGGCCGAAGCCGCGGGCGGCGAGGCGCCACCAGTAGACGCGCCGGACGTGGCCGGAGGCGAGGGCGAGGAGCAGATAGCGGGCCATGTAGGCGGCGTAGTCGGCTTCGGAGACGGAGGGGTCGTTTTGGCGCGGGTCGCGGGTTTCGTAGGGGGAGTTGACGGGGGACCAGACGCCGGTGCCGAGGAGGGGCCAGTTGACTTCGGTGATGAGCAGGCGGTCGTCGGCGAAGCCGTGGGTGCGGGCGTAGGCGCGCAGGAGGGCGCATTTGCCGACGGTGTCGAAGGGGCCTTGGAAATTCTCGGGGGCGCCGCGGCGGTCGACGTAGAGGTGGTGGGAGAGGGCGTGGAAGGGGAGGTCGCGCGGGAGGAGGTCGAGCAGCGCGCCGAGGGCGTGGGCTTCGAAGTCGATGCAGGCGGGCCCGGTGATCTTCGCCTCGGGATGTTCGATGAGGCAGGCGCGGACGGGATCGAGGAGGCGGAGGTATTCGCGGTAGTCCCAGACGCCCCATTTGCTGCGGTTCGTGGCGTGGCCGATCTCGAAGAAGTCGGCGAAGGTGTGGGCGCGGTCGAGGGCGAGGGTGACCATCTGGCGCCAGCCTTTTTGCTCGCGGATGGCGCGGCGGTCCTGGACGAGGGCGAGGGCGACGGGGTGGCCGCGGCGATGGAGGTTCAAGGCTTGGTCGAGGGTCCAGTGCCAGGCGTCGGGGCCTTGATGGTGGCAGAGGCGCAGAAGGAGGGGAAGTTGTTTCGCGCCTTGCAGCCGGGCGAGGAATTCGAGTTGGCGGGCCCAGGTGGCGGGTTCGGCGTCGAGGGCCATGCCGATGGCGCCATCGAAGGGGACGGGGGAGTGAAAACTTTCCGCGCGGAGCGCGCGGTAGTTGCGGCGGATGGAAAGCCCGTTGCGGGCGGCGTCGCGGACGGCGGCGAAGACGTTGGCGGCGGGAAGCAACTTGCGCCGGTCCCGGGCCGCGTAGGCGGGGATGGCTTGGGCGGAGCGGTCGTCCCAGATCCAGAGGTCGCGGCCGCGGAGGGGGCGTTCCTTTTTTTCTTCTTCGCGGCGGAGGCGGGCCTCGCGGAAGGGGTGGCGGAAGGGGCGCAAGGCGGTGTGGCGGTCGAAGGCTGCGCGGGTTTTCCGTTCGGCCTCGGAGAATTCGGTCGGCGGGGAGTGGCCGTGGTGGTACATGGCGTGGAAGACGCGGAGGAAGTCGGAGGGCAGGTCGATGCGGGCGAGGTCGGCTCCGCGCTGGGCGGGGGTGGGGTCCGGCGTCGGGCGGGCGCGGTTGAGGTCGAGGAAGAGAACCTCCCACGGGGCGGGTGCGCCGTCGGGGGTGCGCCGGAGGCCGAGGTTCTGGTTGCCGAGGTCGCGGTGGAGGATGCCGGCGTCGTGCAGGGCGCGGACGGCGTCGGCGACGCATTGGAGGAGATCCATGAGGGGGCCGCAGCGGGGGGCGCGGGAGTAGAGGCGGTCGAGTTCGTCGCGGAAGCTGGTGAGATCCGCCACGTAGGCGGTGACGAGATGGCTTTCGCGGAGGCGCGGGCCTTCCCACCGCTCGACGACGGCGAGAGGGGCGGGGGTGCCGACGCCGGCGGCGCGGAGGGCGAGCGCGGTGCGGAAGGCGCGCTCGGCCTTGGTGCCGTTCTGCGCAGCGAGGCGGTCGCGCCAGGCGGGTTGGAGGCCATAGGTCTTGACGACGGCGTCGAGGGTTCCGTCGCCGCAGGGGAGGGCGAGGCGGTTGACGCGATGGCGCCCGGGCGGGACGAGGGGCGTGGACTGCTTCTCGATGTGGAAGGGAAGCTGCGCAAGGGTTTCGCCGAATCCAGGGAGGTCCCGGCCGGAGGCGACGAGGAACCTCCAGGGGCCGTGCGACTGCCAGCCCCGGTCAGTCATGGGGGGCGGGATCTTTCTTGGGCAGCCGGTGCTGGATCCAGAGCTCCATGAGCTTGGCGTACTTGACGAAGACGCCGAAGGCGGACATGAGGGCGATGATGAAGCCTTGGCGGCCATCGAGGAAGCCGCGCTTGACGAGATAGGATTTGCAGAAGCGCCACGGGGGTCGGATGATGAGGTCGCTCCAGCGGAATTTTTCGCCGCGGGAGAATTTCTCGCTGGCGGAAATGGAGGAAAAACGGTTGAGGGTGTGGATGTGGTCGGCGAGGTTGTCGTAGGTGAAGTGGTAGAGGGGGGATCGGAGCGTTTTGACGGGGCCGTTCACGACGACGCGATCATGGGGCTCGTGGCCTTCGCTGTGCCCGCAGTCCTTGCGGAAGAGGCGGAGCTTGATGTCGGGATACCATTCGCCATGGCGGATCCATTTCCCGAGATAATGGACCATGCGGGGAAAGCGGTAGCCGACGGTTTCGCCGGGGTCCGCCGCGAACTCGCGCTCGATTTCGCCGCGCAGGTCGTCGGAGACGACTTCGTCGGCGTCGACAAAGAGAATCCACGGGTGGCGGGCGAGGGAGCGGATGTAGTTTTTCTGGGCGATGTAGCCCTCCCAGGGGTGTTGGAAGACGAGGGCGGTGTACTGCTTGGAAATCTCATAGGTCTTGTCTTGGCTGAAGGAGTCCACGACGACGACCTCGTCGCACCACTCGAGGCTGGCGAGGCAGGCGGCGATCTTGTCTTCTTCGTTGCCGGCGGTGACGCAGGCGGAGATTTTCAGGCGGTCTGGGCGCATGATGCCTCCACTGTGCCGGAGCCGCGGGGCGGAAACCAGCAAAAAGGATGGGCTACTCTCCGCCGCCAAGGGCGGTGGCGAGAGCCTGCACGGCGAGGGTGGTGGAGCGGATGGCGTCGGCGTCCGGATTCGCGGCGGCCGGGTCGTTCCAGAAGCCGCGGCCGGCGGCGTCGATGCGTTGGCGGCGCACGAGCTGGTGCAACAGGGCTTCGCGCCAGGCGACCGGGCGGTCGGCGCCCAGGAAGACCGTTTCCTGGCCGATTTGAGCGAGGGCGCAGGCGAGGGCGGCATAGTCCAGATAGGGGTCGGCGGACGATCCGGCGGAGTCGGCGGAGAGCATCGGCAACCAAGCGGCGACATCTTCGGGGGCGCGGAGCGCGCGGTCTTTCCATTGCGCGCGCGGATCCGGCAGGTCGGCGGGCGGGGGCCGGCCTCCGAGCCACCGTTCGGCGCGGGCTTTCGCGGCGCGGGCTTCGTTGCGGATGGAGAGGTCCACGGGACCGGCCGTCGGCGCGGGGCGGATCCGGGGGGGCGGAACGACGGGGGCCTCGATGGCGGCGAGGACGGTTCGGGCGATGAGTTCGGCTCCTTCGGGGCTGGGGTGGAGGCCATCGGGCAGGAGGTCGAGGCGGTTGGGGAAGACGGCGTGGATGTCGATGAGTTGCGCGGCGGTTTCCGCGGCGACGGCGCGGATGGCGGGGATCATCACGTCCTGGATGGCGCGGTTGGCTTGGGCCTGCCGCTCCGCCGGCGCGATGGGCGTGAGGGTGCAGAGGAAAACGCGCGGCGAGGAGGGGAGGGATTGGAAGCGGACCACGAGGTCGCGCAAGGCGGCGGGATATTGGGCATATCGGCCGGGAAAGGCGAGGTCGTTGATTCCCAGCATGACGACGACGATGTCGGGCTTGAACGAAAGCGCGTTTTGGCAGGCGCGAGTGCCGGACCAGGCGCGGAAGGGGATGTCGAGGGCGGTGGCGCCATTGACGCCGAAATTGCCGGTGGCGAGGCGGCCTTGGGCGAGGCGCGAAAGAACCGCAGGATAGGATTGGGCGGAGCGCTCGGGAAGCTGATCGCCGAAGGTGATGCTGTCGCCGAGGCAGGCGACGCGGACGGGAGCGGGGATGGCGAGGGAGGTCATGGCGTGAAGGGCAAGAAGGATGGGCGCCGCGCGATTCATCGTTCGGCTATGCGGCGGATGCGGAAAACCCTGGAACAGTGGCGGAACGCATCGGGGACCCGGGGTCAGGTGGGGCAGTGGCCGCCGGCCAGGCGGACGAGCATCTTCCGGATGAGGTCGACATGCTTCTCCTCTTCGTTCTGCAGGCGGAAAAGAAGTTCTTGGACGAAGTCGATGTGGCAGCGGTTGGCGAGTTCGGCGTAGAAATCGCGGGCGGCGGTTTCTTTTTCCAGCGCGGCGCGCAGGATGTCGACCGGATTTTTCAGATGGCGAGCGTCCATGGGTTCATTCCTCGTGGGGGGTGCGGCGGGGGCCGAAGCGGAGCCAGGCGCGGATGGCATAGGAGACGAAGAAGGCGAGGAACCCGATGCCGACAAGGGCGAGGCCGATGTTTTTCGTGGAGGGATCGGCATCGACCTGATGGGCGAGGAAAATGAAGATGCCGGTCAGGCTGACGATGTAGCCGAGAACGCGGATGATCCAATACATTTTTATGATCATGCGGAAAGTGTACGGCGAGAGCGACGGGAGGGCAATCGCAAAGCCGTTGAACGTGGCGAGACGAACCCCGGGCGGTGGAAGAGCAGACGACCGCTCGGACCGGTGGCTGTATTTATAAATATAGCCACTGTGCTATATTTATAAATATAGCACCTGTGAAGCTTGGCGCGGGGGGGGCTTGGCCGGGCAGGTGGGCGGGGACGTCAGGGCGCGGCGGGACGGAGTTGAAAGATGGACGGCGCGAGGCGGATGTCGAAGAGGCTGACGTGGATCCGGGAGGCATAATCGAATTCGAAACGGATGGGATCGGCGTCGAGCGTGATGCCGCGCAGGGCGAGCGTGTTCGTGGCGGGGTCGAGGGGGGCTTCGGCGAGGAGGTCGGGGCCGGGGAAGGTCCGGATGCGGAAGGTGCCGGGCGACTCGGTTTCGCCGGGCAAGACGGAATAGGTGAGGAGGAGGTCGTAGACGCCGGGGGGGACGGGGAGGTTGGGGCCGTAGAGGGCGACGCCGGCGGGAACGGTTTCGGGGAAAAACAGGACGGCGCTTTGTCCGGGGGCGGAGTGTCCGGAGTGGAAAAGGAGGGCGGGGAGGATGCGGATGGAGCCGTCGGGGGCCGGGGCGGGCAGGTCGCCGGCGGTGAGGAGGGCTTGGCGCAAGGCGACGGGGCCGGAGATGGCGGATGCCAGCGCGCCGGTGGGGCTGGGGAGTTCGGCTTGGAGCCAGTCGGGGAGGCCGGCGATGGGGTGGGTGAGGCGGGAGATCCCCTCGCTTCCGGGCGGGACCAGAAGGGGCTGGGCGGAACCGGGGGGGAGCCGGACGAGATAGCGGAGGCCGGGCGCGGGGAAGACGGGGGCGCGCAGGCGGAGCGGCGCGGTTTGCGCGTTGGGGATTTCAAGGGGCGGGTTCCAAGTCCAGTGGCGGGCGGCCGCATGCAGGTCAAAGGGCCAGTTGGCGTGGGGCGTGTGTTCGACGGGGTGCTTGGGCAGGATGCGGAAGGCGAAGATCTGGCCGTCGTCGGCGATCATCGCGAGGCGGGGGTGGCCGGTGAGGGCGCGGAGCGTGGCGGCGGCGGGGAAAGGAGAGACCTGTTCGGGAAAGGCATTGGCGTGGAGGAGGAGGTGGCGCACGCCGAGGGCGAGGAGTCCATCGAGCTGCGCGTCGGTGGCGACGCCTTGGTTGAGCGATTCGTATTTCTTGAAGATGTCCTCGAAGTAGCCGGAGGGGACCGCGGGGGCGTAGCCATTGACGAGGCGGACGCGCGAGAGCATGACGGCATATTCATAGAGGCTGGCCCAATGGGAGTCGCCGGGCCAAAGGGGAAGCGCGAGGGCATGGGCGGGGCGGCCGGCGTTGGCGGGGGCGTCGGCGGCGACGGCGGCATAGGCGGTGTTTTCGAACGGGAGCCGGCAGAAGCCGGGCGAAGTCTGTTCGAGCGCTTGCAGGAGGGTCCAGAGGGAGAGGCCGGCCCCCAAGCCAATGGCGGCCAACCGGAGGACCGGGCGGCGACCCGGGCGGAAGAGGGAGGCCAGCAGGATGGCCAGCAGCGGGGCGAGCAAGGCCGGAAGCAGGCCGTAGATCTTCACGGTCTGGCGGATCATCGTGTACTTGGGAACCAGTTTGCGCGCGGCGCGGATGGGGAGTCCGCTGAGGGGGGCGTGCGCGCCGAGGGCGAGGAGGACCACGGCGGCCACGCCGGCGACGAGCGCGAAGACGGCGATGCGATCGGCGAGGGGGGGGCGTTCGGAGGCGTCGCGGCGGAAGAGCGCGCCGGTCCACAAGGCCAGCGCGGTGGCGAGGAGGGCGAAGAGGGGGATGCCGAAGTAGGCGTGGTTGGCCATGCCGGCGCGGGCGGTGGAGACGAGGCCGGCGGCGGAGGGGGAATAGGAGGAGATTTCAGCGATGGTCCGGCCGGCGGACATGACGGAACCGGCGAGATGCCGGCTCATGAGGGCGCTGATGCCGACGGCGGCGGCGGCCAAAACCGCGAACGGCAAGAGCGGGAGGACGGCTCGCCGGGCGGAACCGAGCCATTCGCGCGGGGCGGGGGTGGTTCGGGCAAAGGAGAGGAGGGCAAGGCCCGGGGCGGCCAAGGCGGAGAAATAGAAGACGTGCAGATCGGCCATGTAGGAAAAGAAGAGGGCGAGGCCGGCCAGCAGGCCGCCGCAGGAGGATCGGTCGCGGATGGCGCGGTCGAGGCCGTAGGCGAGCAGGGGTGGGAAGGCCATGGCGAAGCCGGTGGGCGAACCGGTGAACAGCGTGATCCAGCGGTAGGGGAACGCGGCGGCGATCAGGGTGGCGAGCAGGGCCGCCGGGACCGATGCCGTGAAGCGGCGCGCGAGGAGGCCGAGAAAGAGGACGCCGAGCAGGACGGAGGCGAGCCCGGCGGCGTTCCATCCGGCGGCATGGCCGGCGACGGGGGCGATGGCCGCGTACACCAGCGAAAACGGCATGTAATAGAGATCGGGCTGGAGGCGGCCGCGGTCGTCGCCGAGATTGAACTCGTAGACGTTGTGGAAGAGGGGGGAATGGCCGGAGAGCGCGTCGAGGCCGAGCCAGAAATGGTAGAGCAGCTGGAGATGGTCGCCGGAAGCGAGGGGGCGGACGGTCTGCGAATCGGGGTTGAGGTTGGTGTGCGGGATCGCGAGGGTGAAGTAGCGCGGGAGCGGCCAAGCGGCGACGGTCCACAGCAGCAGGCCGGCCAGCAGCAGGCCGCCGGCGAAGCCGAAACGGGATGGAGATGCGCGCAGATTCACAGGAGACAAGGTAGGGCATGGTGAGGCCGGGAGGCAAGCAAAAGGCCGCCGGCGTTCCGGCGGGGTGAAATCCGGGTTTGATTCGGCGGGCCGGTTCCCCCTATGATGGCCCTTCCATTGGAAGAACCATGCGAGCGATTCATCAAATTGTGGCGGGATTTGCCAACGGGGACGCCATCAGCAACGAGGTGCGGGTGATGCGCGCCCTGTTCCGGTCGTGGGGCCGCGAATCGCACATCTATTCGGAGCAGAAGCGCATCTTGCCGGAGCTGCGGGGCGAAGCGCGGGACTTGGCGGCGAGCCGGGCGGATTTCCGGGCGGACGACGTGGCGCTGCTGCATCTGTCGATCGGCTCGGACGTGAACGACCTCTTCGCGGCGTTGCCGAGCCGGAAGGCGATCTTGTACCACAACATCACGCCGCCGGAATATTTCCGCGGGGTGCAGGACCCGACGGCGCATCTGCTGGCCCGCGGACGCCAACAGGCCAAGGCCTTGGCGGGCTCGGCGGCGGTGGTGATGGCCGACAGCCGGTTCAACGCGGAGGAAATCGCGGCGATGGGCCACGCGGATCCGCAGGTGCTGCCCCTGGTGCTGGATTTCTCCGCGCTGCGGGCGAAGCCGGACCGGCGCATCCTGAGGCAATACCGCGACGGGATGGTGAATCTGCTGTTCGTGGGGCGCTGCGCGCCGAACAAGAAGATCGAGGATCTGCTGAACGCCTTCTACTATTTCCAGCGCTATGTGCAGCCGGCGTCGCGGCTGATCCATGTGGGGTCCTACGCGGGCATGGAGCAGTACCATGCGTTGCTGCTGACGCGGATGCGCGAACTGCAGCTGAAGAACGTGGAGCTGGTGGGGGCGGTGCGGCAGGACGAGCTGAACGCCTACTACGAGGTGTCGCGCGCGTTCCTGTGCCTGAGCGACCATGAGGGGTTCTGCATCCCGTTGCTGGAGGCGATGACGCACGACGTGCCGGTGGTGGCCTATGCCGCGGGGGCGGTTCCCGAGACGTTGGATGGCGCGGGGGTGCTGGTGCGCGAGAAGCGGTTCGACCTGATCGCGGAAACCCTGGGGCGGGTGGCCGAGGACGAGCCGCTGCGCATGGCCATCCTGAAGGGCCAGCGCGAGCGCCTGGCCCGCTATGAAAAACAGGACCTCGCCGCCGACTTGAGGCGCTTCCTCGGTCCGCTGTTGTAGTTGCATCGGCCGCTTCCTCGAAAATTCCGGCAAAAGGGGCTTGCCAACAAAATTGTTTTGCTGTCCAATTGTCCCATTCTTCTCTTCCATTGTGGAAGAGGGGGTGTGAACCGGCGGAGGCAGGTGTGGGTTGTTTTCGCAACTGTCTTTGCCGCTGCAAGATACAAAAGGAAAAATAAAAGAATGAAACAAATGAAGCTCCTCGTCGGGACGCTGGGCGTCGCGGCGGTTTTGGCCGCGCAGACCGTGTTGGGCGCGGGTTTTGGCATCTATGAAGGCAGCGCCCGCGGCAACGCCTTGGGCACGGAAGTGACGGCCGATCCGGCGTCGCCCTCGGTGTTGTACAACAACGCCGCCGGAATGACCGAACTGGAAGGCACGCAGATGGAAGCCGGCGCGACCTTCATCCGTCCGCAGCAGACCGTGGTGACCACGACGCCCGCGGGCACCGACAACAACTATGCGAAGAGCAAGTGGTGGACTCCCCCGAGCGCCTATGTGACCCATCAGGTCAATGACAAGGTGTGGGCGGGCATGGGCGTGTTCAGCCGCTATGGGCTGGGCGTGGACTACGAGAATGACTGGGTGGGCCGCTACAACTGCCAGGAAGCCACCATCCAGAGTCTCGACCTCAATCCCTCCGTGGCCTTCAAGGTGATGGACAACCTGTCGCTGGCCGCCGGCCTCCGCGCCGAATGGTTCGAGTTCGAGCTGTTCAAGGCGATTCCCTCGGGCACCCCGTTCGTGGATCCCGATCTGCAGTTCCACATGAAGGGCGACAGTTGGGGCATCGGCTACAACCTCGGCGCGTTCTACAAGGCGACCGACTGGCTTTCCTTCGGCCTGGCCTATGACAGCGAAATCAAGCAGGAAGTCGAAGGCAGCTACGACGTGACCCATCCGCTGCTGTCCGGCGGCGATGGCAGCGGCGACATCACGACCCCGGGCATCCTGCGCTTCGGCACCTCGGTCAAGGCGACCGAGAAGCTGACCGTGAACGCGGGCATCGTCTACACGATGTGGAGCTCGTACGAAGAGCTGGCCATCGATTTCGACCCGGCGCTGCTGGGCGCGATTTCCTCGAGCACCACCGCGAAGGATTGGGACGACGTCTTCCGCTACCAGATCGGCGCGGAATATGCGCTGAACGAGACGTGGGCGCTGCGCGCGGGCTATATCCGCGACATGACCCCCGATCCGGATGCGCACGCGGACTACATCGTGCCGGCGAACGACCGCAATCTGATCTCGCTGGGCGTGGGCTACAAGCAGGGCGACTTCTTCTGCGACCTGTCCTACACCCTCCTGCTGATCGACGACCGGGACATCGCGGCCCGGCCCGCCGATGGCGTGATGCCCGGCGAATTCAAGGATGGCGATACGCACCTGATCGGCGTGTCGGCCGGCTACAAGCTGTAAGGCCGCCGAACGGCCGCCCTTCGCGGGCGGGCGCCAGCCCGGATTCCGAAAGGAGTCCGGGTTTTTTTCGCGCGTCCGGCGGCGTCTTCTCAGGGGCGGACGGAGTTGAGGATGCCGCAGAGCCAGCGGATGCGGTCGGCGTCGAGGGAGGGATAGTTGCCGATGTAGAAGCCGAAGAAGTGGATGTGGTCGATGACGGGGAACAGGCGGGGGATGTCGGCTTTTTCAGGGGCGATGCCGGCGAGATAGGGCTGGCGGAGCTGGTTGCCGCCGCCGGCGCTGCCGCGCCGGTGTTCGATCCCGTGGGCGTCCATCGCGGCCATGAGCCGGTCGCGGAGGGCTTCGTCGGGCTTGTTCATCACCAGATTGAACGCGTAGTTGACGGAGCCTTCGACCTGGAAGTCCGTCCAATAGAGGGCGGGATCGAGGAGGGAGAGGAAGAGCTGGAAGTTCTCGGTGCGGCGGCGGTTGTTGGCGTCGAGGCGCTTGAGCTGCGAGCGGCCGATGACGGCGTTGATCTCGGTGCTGCGGTAGTTGCCGGTGGGCCACGCGAAGATGAACTTGGGGTTGAGGTCGGGGGAGGCGTCTTCCCACTTCTTGCGGAATTCGGGGTTGTCGGATTCGCGGACCATGCCGTGGCTGCGGAGCATGCGGGCGGCTTGGTGGAAGTCCTCGTCGTCGGTGCAGACCATGCCGCCTTCGATGGTGCTCATGTGGTGGGCGAAGTAGAAGGAGAAGTTGGAGGCGAGGCCGAAGGAGCCGGCCTTCTGGCCGCGGTGGGTGGCGCCGTGGGATTCGCAGACGTCCTCGATGAGCGGGATGTGGCGTTTCTGCAATTCCGCGAGCAGGGCGTCGTCGAGTCCGTCGAAGCCTTGGCAGTGGGTGAGGAAGACGGCGCGGGTGTTCGGATTCAAGGCGGCGCCGACCTGGCGCGGGTCCATGGCGAGGGTGCGGGGGTTGACGTCCATGAAGACGGGTTTGTGGCCGGCGGCGAGGACGGAGGAGATGTCGGAGACCCAGGTGAGGGTGGGGACGATGACTTCGCCGGGGCCATGGAGGTGGCGGAGGGCGGCCATGGTGATGAAGTTGGCGGAAGCGCCGGAGTTGACGAACACGCTGTGGCGCACGCCGAGCCAGGCGGACCATTCCTGCTCGAACGCGCGGACGTTCGAGGCCTGCGTCAGGATGGGGTCGCCTTTCAGGAATTCGATGACGGCGGCGCGGTCTTCGGCGGTGATGTTGTTGGCCATCAGAGGCAGGGAGAAATTCATGGAGCGGGCTCCAAGGGGGTCGGATTGGAGAAGATGATCTGCGAACCGGAATGGTCCAGGTCGAAGGGGACGTGGAGAAGGCGGGAGAGGGCCTTCCGGACCGCGGGTTGGCGTTCGGGTTCGACGTAGAGGAGGAGGAAGCCGCCGCCGCCTGCGCCGGTGATCTTGCCGCCGATGGCGCCGGCCTTGCGGGCGGTTTCATACATGGCGTCGATCTCGGGGGTGCTGACGCGGCTGCTGAGCGAGCGCTTGAGCCGCCAGCCCTCGTGGAGGAGCCGGCCGAAGTCGGCGAGGTCGCCGCCGCCGGTCAGGAGGTGGAGGCCTTGGCCGACCATGGCGGCCATCTCGGAGAGCTCCTTGCCCTTCTGCGGGACGTTCTGGAGTTGTTCGGCGACGACCTCGGAGGAGTAGCGCGAGAAGCCGGTGAAGAAAAGCAGGAGGGAGTCTTGGAGTTGTGCCATGCGGGCGGCGGGCAGGGGGACGGGTTCGACGGAGAGGGCGTCGTCGGGGGCGAAGCGGATGTGGTTGAGGCCTCCGAAGGCGGCGCTGACCTGGTCCTGCGAGCCGACGCGGTCGCCGCATCGGTCGCGCTCGACGTGGATGGCCTCGGTGGCGAGCTGCATCTTGGACCGGAATTCCCCGCGCAGGGCGTGGAGGGCGTGGAGGAGGCCGACGGTGAAGGAGGAACTGGTGCCCAGGCCGGTCATCTTGGGCAGGTCGCCGTCGTGGTGGATTTCGATGCCTTCGCGGATGCCGAGATGGAGGAGGGATTCGCGGACGGCGGGATGCTGGATCTCCTCGGCCTTCATGACATCTTCGATGATGGAATAGACGATCCGCGACTTGTGCGCGAAGAACGGCGGCAGCCAGCGGCAGGTGATGTAGCAGTAGCGGGCGATGCCGGCGGCGAGCACGGCGCCGCCGTGCTCGCGGTACCAGGCGGGATAGTCGGTGCCGCCTCCGAAAAAAGAGACGCGATAGGGCGTCCGCGAGATGATCATGCCTGGGCCTGCGCTTTCCAAAATGGGGCCGAAAAAAGGTTCATTTGTGAACAACGATCCATCATAGTAGGGACAGGTGAGGTGAAAATGAAGCAAATTTGGCGGATTCTGTGGACGGCGGGCTTGCTGGGCGCGGCGGGGGGGTGCGGCGGGCGGCCGGGAGGCGAGGCGGTGACGGTGGCCCTGCTGGCGGAACGGCTGGCCGATCCGCTGGAACTGGCGCGGATGGATCAACCGGACACGCGGCTGCATTCTTCCTACGACCGCACGGGCGGCAACAACGACTATGGCACTTTTTTGCGCGACAGCCGGACGCCGGGATGGAAGGTGATCGCGGATCTGAAGGGGCCGGGATTCGTTTCGCGCGTCTGGTTCACCGGCGCGAAGGGCGGGACTCCGCTGCGGTTCCGCTTCTATTTCGACGGGGAGGAGGCGCCGCGGCTGGAGGGGGACATCAAGGATCTGTTCGGCGGACGGCGGGCGCCGTTCCTCGCGCCGCTGGCGGAATACAACAACTACTGCTGGTATTCGTTCGTGCCGCTGCCCTATGCGAAGAACCTGCGCATCGAATGCGAAGAGGGGCCGCCCGAAGCGACCGGCGCGCCGCGCAAGCTGTACTATCAGGTTTCGGAATCATCGCTGCCGCGCGGAACGCCGGTGGAGACCTTCGCCTGGCCGCTGCCGGAGCGGGACGCGGCGGCGGTGGAGCAGGCCCGCGCCATCTGGGCGGCGAAGAAGCTGCCCGAGGCGGGCGCGAGCCGGGACGCCACGCTGTCGGATTGGAAGGAGGGCGTTGCCCTCGAAGGCCCCGGCGTGATCCGCCGCCTGGAATTCGAGCCGGACTGGGCGCGGATTCCGGAGGAATCGCGCGACGCGGCGCTGCGCGACTGGATGGTGTCGATCCGCTTCGACGGGAGCACGAACGAGAGCGTGCGGGCGCCGTTGGGCGATCTGTGCGGAACCCCGTGGCGGCGGGTCCGGGCGCAATCCCTCTATTTCGGCATGGAGGGGGAGGCTCTATTTTGCGCGTTTCCGATGCCGTTCGCCCGGTCGGCGGAGATCCGGATGGAGGCGGGGCGGGTCGCGCCGGTGCCGGTGAAGATCCGCGCCTGGGTGGAGAAGCGAGAGGCTTCGCCCATCGGCGAGATGGGCTATTTCCACGCCGGCTGGTGGCGGACGACGCCCGGCGATGTCGGCCGCCCCCATCCCATCCTGCGCGTGAAGGGCAAAGGCAAATACGTGGGGTGCCTGTTGTCGGTGGTGACGCTGGATGGTTCGTACTGGGCGCTGGAGGGCGACGAGAGCATCCGCAAGGATGGCGAAAAGACCCCGGGCTGGCTCGGGACGGGGCTGGAGGACTACTTCAACGGGGGCTGGTACTATCAGAACGTGATGGTCGGTCCGACGCACGGCGTGTCCGTCAAGGAGCCCTTCCGCACCGTGCAATACCGGGTGCATTCGATGGATCCCGCGCGCTTCGGCCAATCGCTGGACATGGGGTTCGAGCGCGGTCCGGACCACGCGAGCCGGGCGTATTTCGAGAGCGTGTCGTGGTGCTATCTGGACCGGCCGCAGTCGGCCGACACGGTGCGCTTGCGGCCCGAGAACCGCGGAACTCCGCAGGATCCGCGCGTGGATTTCGCCGTGACCATGACGGCGCTGTGGAACCACGAGCGCTTCGGGGACTGGCAGGGCGCGCGCGACGAATTGGCCATGCGCCTGCGGCGGCACGGGGCTCAGTTTTCCGCCGCGGCGCGGCGGATGCTGGAATTCCGCTTGGCGCTGCTGGAGGAACGGCTGGGCGGGCCGGATCCGCTCCCCCGCTTCATGGCGGATGCCGACGAAGCGGTGCGCGCGGCGGCGGCGATGATCCACCGCCAGCGCGCGGGAGGATCGGCCGTGGCGGTCTTCTATGCGAACATGCCGGCGAAACTGTTCGTGGACGGGCGCGAGGTGCTGCAGGCCGGCCACCCGGAACGACCGGCGGTCGCCTCGTTCGACCTGCCTCCCGGCCGGCACGTGCTGGCCATCCAGGCCCCGCGCCAGCGCTATCCGGACTGGGTGCAGCTGGCCGTCCGGGGGCGGAATTGGTTCGTCGGCACGGATCCTTCCTGGAAATTCGCGTTCGATCCGGCGGGAGATTGGGCGTCGCCGGAGTTCGATGACGCGAGCTGGCCGGAGCAGGAGGGCACCGGCGTGAAAGGCCCGCCCGAGGAACCCTTTCTCTGGGTGGAACCCGATCCCTTCCTCGGCATGCAGTCGCAGGCCATTGGCATCCGGCCTCCCGACGACTGGCTGGCGGGGGCCCAAACCATCGTCTATCGGAAAACGGTCGTCGTGCCCTGATGGGTTTCAGGGCTGTACAAACCCGGGCAGATGGGACTAAAGTGAAACGGTCTGAAAGGACTGCCGAGGATTCGGGTCATTGGAGAAGCGCATGACGGGCACTGAATTGACAACGGAGATCGAAGACCGCGATGGCATTCGCCTGATCCACGTGTCGGGGCCGCTGGATTCCATCTCGCACGACTCGTTCAAGAATCTGCTGGATCCGATGCTGAACCAGTCCCATGTCCGCATCGTGCTGGACTGTGAAAACCTGACCTATGTGAACAGCCGGGGCCTCACGCTGTTTGCGCACTACCAGCGGTCGGCCGCCTCCAGCCTGTCGTTTTTCGGGGTGGCGGCGCTCAGCCCCCGGATTCTCAAGGCCATCGAGCTGCTTGGCATGGGCAAGCTGGTGCGGCTGTATCCCACCGTCGAGGAGGCCCTGCGGGCGGCGGAATCCCTGTGACCGGCCGGCGCGGGCCGCCCTCGATTTCCGGGCTGTACAAGGCGGGGAAAAGTGGGCTAAAGTGAAAGACGCTCACCGGGTTTCGTGAAGAACCGGGAGCCCGGAATTTTGGAGAAATCATGGCAGACGCAGTCTTGACAACGCAGATCGAGAACCGCGATGGCATCCAACTGGTCCATGTGTCGGGGCCGCTGGATTCCATGACCCACGACCAGTTCAAGAATCTGCTGGATCCGATGATCAACCAGCCCAACGTCCACATCGTGCTGGACTGCGAAAACCTGACGTATGTGAACAGCAAGGGCCTCGCCTTGCTGGGCCGCTACCAGCGGGTCACCATTCAAAACCTGTCGTTTCTGGGAATTGCGGCGCTCAACCGGCGGATCACCAAGACCATCGAGCTGCTCGGCATGGGCAAGCTGGTGAAGTTGTATCCCAGCGTCGAGGAGGCCATGCGGGCGGCAGCGGTCCTGTGACCGGTCGTCCCATGGGCCGGGCATGAGGGAAGACGACATCGCCAGGAAATGCGCGGTGGCGCTGGCGGGCGTCGGATTTATGGTTTGCGTCTCCGTCCTGGCGTCCCGGTGGTCTGCTTCATCGGTTTCGGAGGGCGGTCGGCCGGCGGATTCCACATCGTTTCTTCCGGTGGCTGCGGCGGAGGTCGCCCCTTCGCCCGCATCCACGGCGAAACCGGTGGATCCGGTTCCCGTCCCGGCGGCTTCGGCGCCCCCGGCCGCAACCGCTACCCAGAAGGAGTTGCTGGAGCGGAAGGCGTTCCAGCTTGAGATGGAGAATGCCCGCTTGCGCGGCCGGCTGGACGACATGCTGAACTGGATCTTGGACAACGTCCGCGGCACGTTTCCCCTGCCGGAAGGCCAGATGGCCCACCTGCGGCTGGCGCCGGTGGACACGAACATGGCGGTGAGCGACGAGGTCGCCCAGCTCCTGCGCCTGAACGACCTGGAGATTGATCGCCTGGATGCCGCCTTCATGGGGACAAAAGCCCTGCTGCAGGATCTCGAGACTGAAAACATCTCGGTGGACAAGCCCTCGGAGAGCCAGGTGGTGCTGAACATCCCGCCGTATGCGGAGGATGGGCAGCTGGTGCGCGAAGAGCTCTATGGCGAGTTGAAGAAGACGCTGGGGGCGGCGCGGTTCGACCGGTTCCTCCAGGTGGCCGGCGCGGGGCTCGACGAGCAGTTCGACTATTTCGGCGAGGCGGACCGCACGCTCCAGTTCGAGGCCGTGCAAGACGCCGTTTCCGGCGATTCGCAGCTGTTCGTCCGCGACGAGCGGGTGGTGCCCAGCCGGGACGATCCTTTGCGCCAAGACATCACCGCCTCGGAGCGGATCGTGACCGAACTGCCCCGGGAGTACTATCCTTATTGGAACTGGCTGCCGGACTCTGTGACGCGTTTCTTCCGGAGCAACTGATGGCGCTGCATTCCCCCTCCGATGAGTTCATGCAGGCGTCGGCGGCCCGCGTGCGGCTGCGGGAGAAGGCCGAGCAGCGCCGCTTGGAGACCCGCCGGAACCGTTTTCGCTGGATCCTCTATGTGTTTGCGCTGCTGCTGCTGGCCGCGCTGGTGGCTGATTTGCGCGGCATCTCCCGTCGTCTGGGCGAGTTCCAGCGCGCCGGGCCGGCGGCGCGCAAGGGCGACGCGGCGGACATCGCCGGGGGCCTCGGCGGGGCGCGCTATGTGGATCCCTCGGGGCGGTTCAGCGTGGTGCCGCCGCGCCACTGGGTGCGGGTGGCGAAGCCGGTCCATTCCTTCTTCAACGTGGTGTTCCAAGGCCCCTATGGCATGGACATGAGCATCCAGGCGGTGGCCACCAACGGCGTGACCTTCGACAAGCTCGTCGAGAACCTGCGGCGCGTGGAGCGCGGCCTCGCCGCGGACACGCACATGGATTTCGCCTATGTGGGGCCGCACCGCGCCGTGAAGCGTTCGGCGCAGCTGTTCAAAACCAAGCTGCTGATGCTGGACTTCGTGACCGGCGATCTGGCGCACCACGTGCAGTTCAGCGTGCCGCCCGCGCTCTATGACGAATACGAACCCGTGTTCCTCCGCCTGATGCAGACCTACGAGCCGGGGCGCCTCCTGCCGGCGCCGGACGCGCCCGCCGCGCCCTGAGCGGCGCCCGCCGCATCCGGGTTTCCCCGGAGGCCGCGGGGTTCTGGTTGATTTTCCATGCCGGTCGTTGGCATGATGCCCCTCCTATGTCACAAAAGCGAACACACGAGATCGCCTGTCCGTTCTGCGGGCGGGAACAGGAAGTCGCGCTGTGGGATTCCATCAACGTGGATTCCGAGCCGGAGTTGCGCGAGGCGCTGTTGCTCAACCGCGTCAACCGGGTGGAGTGCGCGGGGTGCGGCAAGGGATTCCGCATCGACAAGCCGCTGGTCTACCGGGACCGCGAGCAGGACATTTTCGTCCACTTCGATCCGTTGACGGGCGGGCGCGCCTTGGCGGACGTGGAGAAATCCTTCCGCGAGGCGATGGCGGAATTGAACCGGCTGCTGCCGAAAGACGTGCCCCCGCCCGAGGCGCATCTCGTGGTGGAGTGGAGCGAGTTGATCGAGCGGGTCTTCCTGCTGGAGGAGGGGCTCGACGCCCGGCTGGTGGAGCACATCAAGTACATGCTGTTCCAGCAGAACGAAGGCAAGATCCCCGCCTCGCAGAAGGGATTGCTTTTCGATGCGCAGGACTCGACCGACGAGCAGCTCTGCTTCGTGGTGCAGGACCGGTCCACGAAGAAGCTGGAGGCGGCGTTGAATTTCGCGCGCGCGGACTACGAGGCGCTGGTGAACGTGTTCGATTCGGAAGACCAGCTCGCCCTGCTGGAGGAGCAGTTCCCGGGGCCCTATCTGAACGGGCGGCTCCGCTATCTGCAGGATCTGGCGGAGCCATAGGCGCGGCCATGCCCAAGGAAACGCTGGCGCGGCGGCAAGCGCGCGCGAAAGCCATTTTGAGGAGGCTGCGCAAGGAATACCCCGACGCGAAGTGCGAACTCGACTGGGGCACGCCCCTGGAGCTGGCCGCGGCGACGATCCTTTCGGCGCAGTGCACCGACAAGCGCGTGAACCTCGTGACCCCGGCCCTGTTCCGGAAGTACCGCCAGGCGAAAGACTGGGCGGCGACTCCGCAGGAGACGCTGGAGAAGGAAATCCATTCGGCGGGCTTCTTCCGGAACAAGGCCAAGAACATCCGCGCGCTGATGGCGCGGCTGGACGCGGAATTCGGCGGCGAGCTGCCGGGGGACTTCGACGTGCTGGTGTCGCTGCCGGGCATCGGGCGCAAGACGGCGAATCTGCTGGTGGCGACGGTGTTCGGGCGGCCCGGGCTGGTGGTGGACACGCATTTCATCCGCCTGTCGAACCGGTTCGGGTTCGTGAAGCACGAAGCGGATGCGACGAAGATCGAGCGCGCGCTGCAGAAGATCGTGCCGCGCGAAGACTGGACGGACTGGTCGCATGCGATGGTGTTCCACGGCCGCCGCCGCTGTTTCGCGCGAAACCCCGGCTGCGCGGATTGTCCCGTCGCCGCGTGGTGTCCCTCGGCCGGCAAGGCCGGAGCGAAGGCGGAGTAGGCGCGTGGAAAACCGCAACGTCATCCGGTTCGCGTTCACGGTGGGCGGCTTCACGATGCTCAGCCGCTTCCTGGGGATGGTGCGCGACGTCCTGACGGCGGGGGTGTTCGGCACGTCGCTGGCGATGTCGTCGTTCGTGGTGGCGTTCCGCATCCCGAACCTGTTCCGGGCGCTGTTCGGAGAGGGGGCGCTGTCGTCGGCCTTCGTGCCGGTGTTCATGGCCTCGCGCCGGAGCGAGGGGGAGGCGGAGGCGTGGCAGCTGGCGCGGCGGGTGGTGACGCTGGTGGGCGCGGTGCTGCTCGGGATCGTCGCGCTCGGCGCGGCGGGGATGAGCGCGGCGCTGCGGTGGCCCGGGCTCGGCGAGGAAGCGGCGGCGGTGCTGCCGCTGGCGCGGATCATGCTGCCCTATGTCTTCTTCATCTGCATGGCCGCGCTGGCGATGGCGGTGCTCAATTCCTACCAGAAGTTCTCGGTTTCGGCCTTCACGCCGTCGCTGCTGAACCTCACGTGGATCTTGGCCATTCTGTTCATCGTGCCGATCATCCGGGGCGGGCCGGGGCGGCAGATCTACGGGCTGGCGTGGACGGTGTTCGTGGCCGGCGCGGTGCAACTGGCGTATCAGGTGCCCTCGCTCCTGCGCGTGGGCTGGCGGCCGGGGCTGGACACGGATTGGCGGGATCCGCGGGTGAAGAAGGTCTTCATGCTGATGGGCCCCTCCGCGCTCGGGCTGGCGGTCAACCAGGTCAACGTCATGGTCAACAGCATGATCGCGCTCTTCGGGGTGGGGGCCTGGGCGCCCTCGGCCCTGTTCTACGCCGAGCGGCTGATCTATTTTCCGCAAGGGATCCTCGCGACGGCGCTGGGGACGGTGCTGTTGCCGGTGCTGTCGGATTTCGCGGCGCAGCGGAAGCACCGCGAGATGCGCGAAGCCATCCACCACGGTTTGCGCACGCTGCTGTTCGTGATGACGCCCGCCTCGGTGGGGTTGTTCGTCCTCGCCGGGCCGGTCGTGCAGATGCTCTTCGAGCGCGGCGCGTTCGACGCGAACAGCACGGTGCTCACCGCCCGCGCGCTGGCGTTCTACGCGCCGGGGCTGATGGTGTTCTGCCTCGCCAAGGTGTTCGTGCCCGCCTTCTACGCGATGCAGGACACGCGCACCCCCGTGAAGATCGGCCTGGTCGGCGTTTCGCTCAACTTCACGCTGAACGTGGCGTGCGCGCTGACGTTGCCCGAATACTGGCGGCATGCAGGCATGGCCTTCTCGACGGTGATCGCGGAAGGTTTCAACGGCTTGATGCTGGCGTTCTTCCTGCGTCGCCGCCTCGGGCCGTTCGGCCTCCGGGGGATCCTCGGGGGGCTCGCCCGCGCCCTCGCGGCGGCGGCCGCGATGGCCGCCGTGGCATACTGCGCCGAGCGCGCGCTGACGACGTGGCTCTATGTCTATTTGCCGCACAAGGCCGCGCAGTTCATCGGCGTGCCGGCGGCGATCGCGCTGGGCATGGCCGTCTATTTCGGGATCGCGCGGGTCTTCCGCTTCCCCGAGCTGGGCTTCGTGATGGAGGCGGTCCGCGCCAAGAAGCGACAAAAGGCGGCGGGGCCGGTGGCATGAAGATCGTGCTGTGCGGGGAGATCGGTTCCGGCAAGAGCACGGTGGCGCGGGCGGCGCTGCGGCAGCTGGGGTGGGACCCGCCCGCTGGATTCTCCACGCATTGGGGCGGGGCGGGGCGGGGAGCCGACGTTCTCTATTTCGAGCCCTGGGCGGGGGAGCCGCAGCCCATGGCGCGGCGCATCGCCGGACCGGCCGCCTCGGGCGGGCTGCCCTACGAACTGGACCGGGCGAAATTCGCGAAGGTCTCCGTCGCCAGCCTGGCCGCCGCCGCCGAGGGACGGCCGGTGGCGATCGACGAGCTCGGGTTGATCGAGCTGGGCTCGGCGGAATTCATCGCGGCCCTCGCGGAGGTGTTTCGCGGGCCGGCCCCCGTGCTCGCCGTCATCCAGCAGCGCGCGCTGGACCGCTGGCTGGCGATCCTCGGCCGGGAGCGCGTCGACCATCTGCTGGCGGTGGCGCCCGCCACCCGCGCTGCGTTGCCGGCGAAGATCGCCGCGCTCTTCGGGCTGAACCCCGGAGCGGTCCGGAGGTTTTCCACGCCGTAGAGCCTCTTGCAGAACGAACCCGGACGACGCGGAGGTCGTCCCTCCATTGCCAAGAACACGCGGTTGCGCTTGTTTTCTGGAGGGTCGGGCTCCGTCCC
>SABN01000167.1 GCA_009928955.1 Opitutia bacterium
AGCTGAAGGACTCCTACAACGTGGACCGGCTGGCGCAGGCGGTCGCCCTCGCCGCGCTGGGCGATCTGCCCTGGATGCAAGCCAACGCCGCCCGGATCGTCGCCACCCGGGAGCGGGTCGCGGCGGGACTGGCGCAGCGGGGCTTCCGGGTCGTTCCTTCGGCGGCGAATTTCCTGTTCGTGGAGCCGCCGGCGGGGGTTTCCGCCGCCGATTTGTTCGCCGATCTCCGGTCGAGCAAGATCCTGGTCCGCTATTTTCCCGGGGGGCGGACGGGCAACCATCTGCGCGTGAGCATCGGGACCGATGCGCAAATGGACGCGTTTTTCGAGGCGCTCGCCGGGGCAGGGGCAGAAGCGTCATTTCAGCAGGACAACGGGGGTGGAAGGTAGGGCGGTCTCGCCGAGACCGCCGGGATCGGGATCGAACAGCCCGGACCGCTCGGCGAGCGGTCCCTACCTTCAAACCGGAACCGTCGCCCTCCCTCGCGCCATCCGTGTCATCCACGGGGAAGCACTTGTGGCTTTTTTTGATTGCCACCCGCGATCGTTTGGAGTCTACTCTTCATAAATGGGCACAGAGCCCTCCTAGCGGATTTCAGGAAGGAACGCATGATGAGAAAAACAGGTGCGGGTTTGTTGTTGTCTAGATGGGGCGTCTTCCTGGTGGGGGCCTGCGTGTCGGGGTGGGGCGGATCGGTCTCCGCGCAGGAAGCCGCCGCGCCGGCGGCGGAAAACTCTTCGCCGGGCTTTTCTTTTTCGCAGGCCAACACCCAGGCCGCGGCGCGGCTGGATTCCGCGCGGGCCAAGACCGTGGAGGAGCTGCGCGAGCTGCTCAAGGCCACCAACGAAGCCCTCCCCGCCCTGGGCAAGGCCGCGTCCGAGCGGAACGCCGAACTGGACGCGGCGCGGACCGTCGCCGACCGCGAGGCGCCGGAAATCCGCGAGCTATACAAGATGATCGAGCAGCTGCAGGTCAAGATCGCGGCCGTGACCGACACGCTTCCGGGCGTGCGCGAGAAAGTGGAAGCCTACGCCGCCGCCCAATCCGCCTTGTTCGAGGAGATGCAGTTCCGGACCAAGCTGATGGGGCTGATCAGCGCCAAGGAAGCGTCGTCGCCGACGAGCGAGAAGGGGATGGAGACACCATGAGCAAGCCAATGTCCAAGCGATCTGGGTTCGGGATGAAGTCGGTCAGCACCACGGAGGGAACGATGAAGAAAACAATGTGGCACTTGGCGCTGGGTTGCGCCGTCCTGGCGTTTTTCGGGCTTGCCGCGGATGTCGCGCAGGCCGCGCCAAAGCCGATCCGGGCCATCAGCTACTACCATTTCGCGGCCCTCAACACCTGGGCGACCTCCAACGCCACCACGGGAATCCAATATGTGGACGGCTACGGCCCCAGCGAAGACTATGACGAGGACGGGCTGAACAACAACGACGAATATCTGGGATGGAAGACCACGGTCAACGGCGTGGTGGGCTGGTACACCTATTGCGACGATCCGGCGGTGATCGGCGCGGATCCGTTCCTCGGCTTCGGCCCCGACCTCGGCAAGCTGGACACGGACTGCGACGGCATCGCCGACTATTGGGAAGAGCATCTGAAGACGGATCCCACCTCGGGCGACACGGATGGCGACGGGCTGCCGGACGCCTGGGAAACGTGGGTCGGGCTGGACGCCCGCCACGACGGCGTGACGGTGCCGGACAACATGCAGAATCCGATGATGGATCCCGACGGCGACGGCTTGACCTCGCTGGAAGAATATGCGGGGCCCAACTGCGCGGGCATTGGGTTCAAATGCGCGACCAGCTGGCCGCTGGACCCCGATAAGAAGCTGAACAGCGGCTTCCCCTACGCCACGCTGAACGCGGATGATTGGACCTCGCCGATCAACTTCGACACCGATGGCGACGAACTGATCGACTCGTTCGAATATCAATTCGGCGACTTGACGGTGCTGAACCCCCGGAAGCTGGATGCGGAGGGACGGTTCATCAAGGACGATCCGAACGCGGATCCGGACAAAGACGGACTGACGAACTACCGCGAGATGTGCACGCACCCCTTGCTGGCGAATTTCTGGACGGGCTCCGGCGTTCCCGGAGTCCCCATTGGAGCCTATGGGTCGCCTACCATCGGCCACGGGGCCAGCGGCCAAGGTATTGCGGATCCCAACCTCGCAGTTCCAACGCTGGCGTCCGGCTATCTCAATCTAGCGCAGTACAACGCCGGTGGCGACTCGCAGGATGTGCCGGGGCTGGTGGAGTGGGGGCATCCGGTCAAGAAAACCTCGATTCCCTGCATCGCGGGCGGCGTGGTGCGGTGGACCAGTCCGCGGAGCGCCGATTCGGACAGCGACCTCTTGCCGGACGGCTGGGAGCTGGAGCACGGATTGAACCCGTTGAGCGCAGGCAAGGATGGCGTGCAGAATCTCGCCCAGGCGGTCAGCGGCGCGCTGGGCGATCCGGACGCGGACACACTGTACAACTTGCAGGAATACTTCGGCGCGGACGGCTACCGCATCGACTACATCACGGGCACGGGCGACGAATCGAATCCGTGGATCGCCCGCATCTTCAACCATCCGGCGCGGAGCGAATTCGCCCGGCTGCTGGGGCAGGCGAGCATCGGCGGCAAGAAGCACCAGGCCCCCGTCGGATATGACCCTGATTTCATCGCCAGCTATGGCACGAACTTGGTGTATTTCGGGTTCTTCGATCCCGCCAGCTTCGCCGGCGGCACTTTTGTCCCGATTCCGGGCGTTCCGCCGTTCGTGCTGAACTTCAACGACCAGGAGTACCTGGGGTTTGGCGACGGCAGCTTCCAGCCCTTCGCGACCGCCATCACCGGCCTGTCTTGGTATGACAAGGATGGCGATGACTTCTACACGCCCGGCGTGGATCTCGTCTGGCTGGCCGTGAACGCGCCCGGCGTCTACACGCCGGACGATCCGGCGGCCTTGCCGTTGCCGGTCGTGGGCGACCCGATCCTGTTCGACGATGGCACGCTGGCAGCAATTGTCGCTCCGGCGACGTTGGATGCCACCGGGCCCTTGACCGACGCGATTTCGACGATCTGGCCGATGCCGGGGACGGACACGGACGACGACGGCTGGCCCGACGCGCTGGAAATCCAGGCGGATGTGCAGAAGGGCAAGCATCCCACCAGTCCGGTGCAGTCGCACAGCCCGTTCACGCCGCGCTCGGCCTTGCTGACGACGGACGCCGGGTTCTCGCCGAATCTGTTCGAGAAAGCGGACAGCCGCCGGTTCTTCGGCCGCGACTTCACGGTGGAGACCTGGGTGTATCTGACGCCCGAGGCCGGGAACAACGATTTCCAGGGTTCGCTGATCCGCGGCGACGTGGTCGTGGGCGTCAAAACCTCGAAGGCGTTCGACCTGGGCTTGATGAACCTGGACGGGTTCGAGTCGGTTCCCTATGTCACCGTGGAGACCTTGTCGGGCTATGCCTACACCACCGCGGCGGCCCGTTCGCTTCCGTATGGACAGTGGGTCCATCTGGCGGGCGTGTTCGACCACAAGCGGAACGCCTTGAGCCTCTACATCAACGGGCTGCTGGAGCAATCGGGGCCCGGGCCGGAAGAAGGCGCCGGAACGCAGGGCGCGAAATACGGCGGGACCTTGGTGCTGGGGCAGGCCTCGGGACTGCCCGGCACGGCCCCCTTCGCCGACCGCGTGCGCATGGACGAAGTGCGGATCTGGGGCGCGCCGCGCCTGTCGGACGAGATCGCGGACAACCGCCTGCGCCTGATCGATTGGGTGCAGCTGTCGTCGCGGGACATCTACACGCAGGTGGTTCCCAACACCCTGCTGGCGTATTACAGCTTTGACGACGGGGGCCTGATGGCGGAAGACCTGGTGCGCCGCGCCAAGAGCAGCCTGCTGGGCTATGACTATCCCCACGACGAGGGCGTGGCGAACTTCCCCGACCAGGAATATCTCTATGGCGACGCCGGCTTCGCCATCCCGAGCGACAGCGTCCTCGGCCCGGGCTCGTCCTTTTCGTTCGACGCGAACAATCCCGCCCCCGTCATCGGGGCCTTGGACGGCGAGCGGGGCGAGTTTGATTCGGACCGCGACGGGCTGCCGGACGCCTGGGAGATCGTCAACGAGTTCAATCCCTTCAAGTTCAGCACGCCCGACCACGACCAGCTGCTGCAGTACGATCCGGCGTGGGGCGCGCGCGAACCGATCCTGATCGAACGGAGCGATCTGGTGACGTTCCGGGCCTCGGCGGACTTCGGGCTGACCTGGACGAACAGCAAGGCGCCCCGGATCCA
>SABN01000045.1 GCA_009928955.1 Opitutia bacterium
CGAAGGCCGAGGCCGTGCCGCAGGAAGTGTGGATCAACAAGCCGGCAGACCTGTCGTCCGCCGGGTAGAAAAGTGTCTCATTGGCATTGACAACAAGCGGCCGTGGAAAACTTTTTTCCATTGCGTGGAAAAATCCGGAAATGGTTTTCCATTGCGTGGAAAACTAGGACGGCGCGGCGTCTTCCCGCACCCAGATCAGGACGCGGGTGGCGCCGTAGGTCTTGTCGCGCGCCAAGCGCCAGCCGGCCAGCGCCGGCAAGGGGTCGTGGCCTTCGGTCTCGAAGACGAACACGCCACCGGACCGGACCCAGCCGTTTTTCGCCAGCAGATCGGCCAGCTTCGCCTGCCAGCCGCCCGCCTTGGCCTCGGCATAGGGCGGATCGGCCAGCGCCAGGTCGAAGGGCTGGCCCGCGCAGGGATGGCCCAGCAACATGAAAACGTCCGAGACCAGCACGCGTCCCGCCTCGGGCGGGACGCCCAGAGATTTCAAGTTTTCGCGCAGGGCGCGCACGGCATTCTTGCCGTTCTCGACCCAGTCGATCCAGGCCGCGCCGCGGCTCCACGCCTCCAACCCCAGCGCGCCCGTCCCCGCGAACAAATCCAGCGCGCGCGTCTCCGGCACCCTCGCCGCCAGCGAAGAAAAAATCGCCGCGCGCACCTTGTCCTGCGTGGGTCGCGTGCCATCCGCCGGCACCTTCAGCCGACGACCGCTGTGTTCCCCGCCGGTGAGCCTCATGTCGCCATCTCCCGCGCCCATTGGCAAACCGACCGCGCCAATTCGTCCGCGCACCCGTGGAACCCATGGTCCGCGCCGCGAATCAGCCAGTCGTCGAAATCGCGCGATTTCGTCTTCCGGCGCAAGATGGCCAGCATCTCCGCCGGCGGAATCGCCGCGAATTCCTCGTCTTCGCCGAACACGGCCAGCACCGGGCAGGTCACGCGCCGGAACTGCGTCAGCGAACCCGCATAGCGAAACACGTTGGCTTCCGCTTGCTTCACATCGGCCAAGCTCAGGAACCGCTTCGCCGTGAACCGCTCGTAGAGGCCGGTCACCGGCGCATCGCCCTTGCCTGCGGCCACCCGCTTCTTCGCCCAGGCCAGCTTCTCCTCGAACCGCTTGCCCAGATCGCGCCGCGTCGCCGCGTAGTCGTCCGCCGGCGCCAGCAAGACCAGGCCGGCCACGGCGGGATGCCGCCGCTGCGCCTGCCAGTACGCGATTTTCTGGCAGCCGGTGCTGTGGCCGATGAACACCAGGCTCCGATGCCCTCGCCGGCGCGCGAATTCCGCCGCCGCATCCAGATCGGGCAGGCAGGTGCGGAATTTCTCGTCCTCGGTTCCGCGCTCCGCGCCCCGGTTGTTGTAGGTCAGCATCCCCAGCCCCATCGCGGGCGCGGCTTCCAAGAACGCTTTCTTCAGCGCCGAGCGGTAGAAATTGCTCCCCATGCCGTGCACGAACACCAGCAGCGGCGCCGGCTTCTTCGGCGCGGGGCGGTAGAAGCCATCCAGCATCCGGGGCTTGCGCGCCCCGGCGGCCGGAAAAGAGACCAGCGAGCCTTCCAAGGCCCAATCCATCTTCACTTGCCGATTCCCTTGCATGTTGCGTCCGACCTTTATACGATGAAGTCGGAGTCAATGCCATGAAAACCCGGTCCAGCCTTTCCTCGGCCCTTCTACTTGCCCTCTTTCTTTGCGCCTGCGGAAAGAAAGACGCGCCGCCTGCCGCCGCCTCGCCGGACGCCGCCTCGCCGGACGCCGCGGCGGCGCCCCCAGAGACCGCCGGGCCGGCCGGCCTGCCGCCGTGCCCCGGGTTCCTTTCGCAGGAAAGCGCAAAGGGCGATTCACAAACCGGGGCGTCCATCCTGATCTCCCGCGAAACCCCCGACCGCCTCGTGGATGCCTATGCGACGGATCTTTCGGCCGATGGCTGGATCCTGAAAACTTCCCTCCAGCAGGGCCGCGAACATCATCTCTTGTTCAGCCAAGGCAACCGCTTCCTGCGCCTCCAGATCGGGCCCGCCAGCCCTCCGGACGGAACCTCGCGCCTCCATCTCGCCTGGGGACAGGCCGCCGGGGCGGCCGAAGTCCGCGAAGCCTACGAGCCGGAAATCGAAGAGGCGCCGGCCGCCGCCACCGAAAGCTCCCTCGAATGGTAGCCCGGAGCATGTTCGTCCTCCTCTGGACGATGAACCTCGGCGCCTGGGCGCTTCCGCCGGGCGCGGCCAAGCCGCCGGACCCGCAGGACATCGCCGCGGAAGCCGTCGAACGCGCCGGGCTTCCGCCGGGAGACATCGCCCTCCTCGACCATCCGAAATACAAGTGGCAGCATCTGCAGACGGCGCACTTCCTCCTGCACCACGACCAGAAGATGTTCGCGGCCAAGGTCGCCCGCATGGGAGAGCAGTTCTACGATTCGATCTCCGCCGATCTTCCGGGCCTCCGGGATCGCGTGTCGCCGGAGCGGTCGCACCTCTTCATCTTCCGGGATCCGCGCGAGTGGAAGGCGATCCTGGCCTCCACGCCCGGCCTGGATCCCTGGGCGGTCTCCTTCGTGCGCGGCAACGTCATGCTGCTGCAGGAAACCGGCGCGTCCCCCGCCGACAAGATGGACCTGCTGGCGCACGAGATGACCCATCTGGTCTTCAACCGCTTCCTGCCGGTGCGGCTGCCGCTATGGCTCAACGAAGGTCTCGCCGAATATTACGGCGAGTTCGCCTATCGCGCCGCGAAGGGCATGGGACAAAGCAAGGCGAATGCCTTCCGCCCGCTGAAAAGCTGGATGCCGCTGGCCGAATTGCTGGAGGCCTCCGCCTATCCCGCCGCTCCCGCCGAGGCTTCCCGATTCTACGCCACCAGCAAATATCTGGCCGGCTTTCTGCTCCTCGATCAGCCGCGCGGAAAGTGGGAGGCCTTCTTCGCCCGCGTGCTGGCCGGCGAATCCGCCTCCGCCGCCCTTCTCGACACCTACGGCTGGGCCGATGTCGGGGCGCTGGAAAAGGCCTTTGCCCGCTTCGCGCGCTGAAGCGGGCGGGTCGGCTTGCATCCGCTGCGGGCGTGGGGTACAGTTCCGGCCCTATGAAAAAAGTGAAACTGTCCGATCTTTCCGTTGTCGAGCGGCGCCTGGTCCAAAAAGCCATCGCGGTCCGCGAAAAGGCCTACGCCCCGTTTTCCAACTACAAATGCGGCGCGGCGCTGCTCGACATCCGCAACAAAATCCACGTGGGCTGCAACGTCGAGACGGTCGACTTCACCCTGACCACGCATGCGGAGATGGACGCCATCAACGGCATGGTCAAATCCGGCGCATTCAAGCTGAAGACGTTGGCGGTGGCGGTGCTGGCCGTGAATGGATTCGCCTACCCTTGCGGGCTTTGCCGGCAGAAGATCCGCGAGTTTTCCACCGGCGACGAGGCCAAGATCATCGCCATCGGCGTCGATGCCAAGGGGGAAATCCAGCAACTCGGCGTGACGACCATCGGCAAGCTCTATCCCCTGTCGTTCACCGCCGCCTGCCTGGCCTGACCGGCCATGGCCGAGGCCGCGCCCCTTCCCGCGTTTCTTTTCGACCTCGACGGCGTGGTGGTCGACTCCAACGGCTTGCATGTCGAATCCTGGCAGGAAGTCGCGCGCCGCCACGGGTTCGACTGCCCTGATCCGGACCACATCGGCAAATGCGGCTTGCGCACGTCGGCGGTCATCCGGGATCTGCTCCGCTGGCCCGTGTCCGCGGACGATGCCGCGCGCATCGGATTCGAGAAGGAAGAGCTCTATCGCGAATGGATCCGGCAAGATGGCATCCGCCCCATTCCCGGGGTGCTGGAATTCCTCGCGCAGGCCCGGCGGCTTGGCATCCGCTGCGCCGTGGGGTCTTCCGCTCCGCGCGAAAACGTCGATCTCTGCCTGCGCGCGCTTCAGTTGGAAGCCGTGTTCGCCGCCACGGTCTCCGGGGCGGACGTCCAGCGGGGCAAGCCCGCGCCGGACATCTTCTTGAAGGCGGCCGAAGGCCTCGCCGCGAATCCGCGGCACTGCCTGGTGTTCGAAGACGCCCCCGCCGGCGTCGCCGCCGCCCATGCCGCCGGCATGCGGGCCATCGCGCTGTTGACCAGCCATGCCCGGGAAGAACTGGAAGCCGCCGACGTCCTCGCGCCGGATTTCACCGGGCTTTCCCCCCGCGCCGTGCAGGCCGCGTGGACGCCGCAGGAGTCCTGAGCCGGCTCAACGCAGCCGGAGCAGCATCTCCTTCACCTGCCGCTTCTGCTCGTCATCCAGTTGGTCCGGCCGCGCGGCCATGGCCTTGGCCACGGTCAAGGCGCGGGTGCGATCGCCCGCGCCCTCATAGCTCCGGGCCAGCAAGAGCAACAGATCGTTCTTCCGGCCCCGTTTTTTCAAGGCCACCTGCAGATCCGTCAAGGCTTCCTTGAAACGCCCCATCTTCAGGTGGAGCTCCCCGCGCGTGCTCCGCATGAATTCGTTTCCGGGCTGGCGGCGCAAGGCTTCGTTCATCAATTCCAGCGCTTCCTGCAAATCGCCATCCCGCTCCATGATGACCGATGCCAGATTGTTCAGGAGCGTGGGATCCCGTCGCCGCTGGATGCCTTGGCGGAACGCCGCCTCGGCCTCCGCCATCTTGCCCCTCTGGTAAAAAGCGACGCCTTGGTTCTGATATTGAAGGTAGTGCTCTGGATTCCGGTTCAGCAGGGCGCGCAAACTCGCCTCCATCAGCTTCAGGTTGCCCGACTCCTGGGACAAGGTCACCATCATCTCCCAGACCTGCGTGTTCTTGGAATCCATCTGGACCGCCCGCTCCAGCTCGGCCTGCGCATCGCCCCAGCGCTGGCGCGACATGTGCAGCGAGGCCAGCGACAGCCAAACGCCGATGCCGGCCGAACGGTGGCTCTTCAACTTCTTCATCGCCTGGCCGTTCAGCGGATCCCGCTCGTCGGTCAGCAACACCAGGGCCATCCAGATCCGCGCATCGCCCGGCGTCTGGAGGCTCAAGGCTTCGAGCGCGGCCACGGCCTTCTTCGGGTCGCCCCGGACATAGGTCGCCATGGCGCGATCGAACAACACCCCCTCCTCGGGCAACCCCATGGCCATCGCTTCCGCCATGTACGCCTCCGCGGCATCCGGGTCGTTCCTTCGCAGCGAGATGCGGCACAGCGCCATCAGGGCGACGGTGTTCTTCCCGTCTTGGATCAGCTGCCCGCGATGGACATTTTCCTCGGGGGTCGGCACGCCCCACACCAGATAGGCCTGATCCAACAGCTGCGCGCGGCCATCCGAATCGTCTTCGGGCGCCGCCGACTGGAACCGGGCCGCCTCGTCGAAGATCGGTGCGCCGGACAACACCCAGACCCAGCCCCTTCGGACCCACTCGCGCGCCTTCCACACATAGCCGTACCGAATGGCCAAGGCCCACCGCACGCCTTCCAGATCCCTCTGCCGATCCTCCCAGTCCGCCGCCAGCGCCTCCGCCTCCGGCAGCTCGCGATGCCGGCCCATCTCCATCAGGTTCAGCAGCGCGCTGAAGTTTTCCGGACAGATGCGCCGCGCCGTGCGGAAGGTTTCCAGCGCCTCCTCCGCGTTGCCGCGCTCGGCTTGCATCACCCCGAGATTGTTGGCCACCTTCGAGGCCAGCAGGCACAACAGATCCTGATGCCGGCGGGCGAGATTCCCCTTCGGCGCCGGATGCTCCGCCAAGCGCACCATCCGGGCCCAGAAGGAGCGCTGGGCCTCGACGATGGCGGGCAGGTCCACCCGGTCGGCCGAGGTCTCCAGGCGATACAGAAACCCGTCCGGAACCAGATAGCCGAACTCGCGGAACACTTCGGGCATGTCGATGATGGCGGTTCGGGCCGGCCCCTCGTCGGCCAGCAGCAGGTTTTCCAGGAATTGCCCGAAATTCCCTTGGTTCAACGGAACCTTCAGGGCCTCTTCCGCGAGCGAATCCGCCAAGCGCCGCAGATAGAGGGGCGAGGTCGTCCGCAGCGCACTGACCAGACGGACGGGCTCCTGCCGCGTCCGGACGGCCAGGCGCAGCGAATCGTCGAGGAACCCGTTGGAGAACAAGAGATCCCGCCCCGCGAGCCGATCCAGGATTTCGTCGGCCGACGCGGCCACCACCCGGCCGTGCCGGCCATCCACGATCCGCCAGTTGTGGATCCCGGCCAGCGCGACGGCCACCGGCAGCAGCCATGCGAAAACACCGGAAACGCGGCGGGCGAAACGCATATGCCACAACCGATCCACCAGCACTTGCGGCTCGCCGATGATCCAGAATTCGCCGGCGATGTACCCCATGCAGATGGCCAAGAGCAAATAGGGCGTCACCATCAGATAGCTCAGCCCCAGCAAGTTCCAGGGAGCGTAAGACGCGTTGTACAACACCCCCACCAGACCCACGACGATGATCAGCCGCACGGCGATTTGCCATCCTTCATAAAACCAAGGCGAACGCCGGGACATCACGAACAGCGTCAGCCACGGCACCAGGCACAGGAACATGATGACCATAAAACCGGGACTGTAGCGCACGTGGAGGATGAGCTGAAGCTGCTCGCGCAGGATCAGCGCCCAGGCCTGCCCCGGCGAGGCGAACAAGTCCCACGGCGCGCCTTGCCGGAAAAGGACGAAAGCCTGAAGCGGATACAGCGACAAGCCCAGCAGCAGCCCGCCCCAGATCGCCAGTTGCGCGCGCCAAGAGCCTCTCGCCCGCCACCGGAAGATCTCGCGCGCCACCAGGAAGACCGCCAGCGGCAAAAAGACGATGAAAGTCGCGAATTCCACCATGCCGATCCCGAACAGCACGCCGAAACATCCCAGATGCCGCAAGCGGCCCCAGTGCTGGTATTCGGAAAAAAGCCACGCCGCCGCCAACAGCAACAACACATGGAACGAGCCCGGCAGCGAACGCGTGGACACCATCCAAAACGGGATGCAACACGCCAGATACAGGCCGGCGACCAGTCCCGAAAGCCGGCGCGCCTGCGCCTCGCGCATGAAGGAGGTCCGCCCCGGCTCGTTCCGGATCAGATAGCCCACGCGAACCATCAGGCGGCCCAGCAAGGAGGCGCACGTCGCGCCGCACAACGCGCTGAACAGCCCCATCCAACCGGAAACCGACAGGCCGGGCAGACGGGCGAAGCCCTTCACCAACAAGCCCCAGAGGGGATTCCGGGCGCTGGAGCTGACGTCGAGCTCCAGATGCATCAGCAATGCCTGCGTCGGCAACCCGGGGAACGGCGCCCAGCTCATCGAGGCCAGATAAAGAAGCAGCGAGGCCAGAAAAAGGAAAACCCCGATCTGGCGCTCCGTCGGAAACTGGCGGGCCATGAGATCTTCCTTCACCTTGTCATGGGGATCCCGGCCCTCGGAATTGGCATCTATGGCGCGCGGCGGAAAGAAGGCGAACCCCTTGCCGGGCTCCATCGCCTTGTCCATGCTGTTTGCTGGGTTTTTCATTGCGTGCGCATCTGTTCAATCAGGGTTTCCAGCTGAATCCGCTGCTCCCGCGGCAACTCACTCGCGCGGCGGGCGAGAGCCTCCGCCCGGGCGAGCGCGGCCGGGCCCTCGCCACAAGCCAGATGCAACCGGATCGAGATCATCCAAGCCTGGACGTGGTCCGGCATCGTTTCCAACACCTGCCGCAAATCCTGCCCGGCCTCGTCCAACCGTCCTTCCTTCAAATTCAGCTCGCTTCGCGTGCATCGGAACACCGGATTGAACGGCTGTTTCCTCACCGCCTCGTCCAGCAGAGCCCGCGCATCGCGCACCGCTCCGTTTTGGCTGAGAATGATGTCTGCCAAGGCCCCAAGCAAGTCCGGATTCCGGCTTTGCCGGAGGCCGGCCCGCAGCCCGGCCTCCGCTTCCGCCCAGGCTCCGCGGCGGCAATCGTCATAGGCCTTTTGAATCCGCTGGAATGGATGGCCGGGCGCCACCTCCAGCAGCGTGCGCAAGCTGGATTCCATGTGCTTGCGGTTGCCGCGCACCCGGGCCAAGGTCACCATCAACTCCCACGCCTGCGCGTTCCGGGCGTCCATCTGGATCGCGGCCTCCAGTTCGGCCTGGGCCTCCGCCCATTGCCGTCGCGACAGGTGCATCCAGGCCAGCGCGAGCCGGGCGCCGAGGCCGGCCGACGAGTGGTTCTGCAGGGCCCGCACCGCCCGCCGGTTCACGGGATCTGACGCCTCGGTCAGCAACACCAAGGCCATCCAGACCCGGGCGTCGTCCGGCGTCTGGCGCGTCAACTCATGAAGCGCGGCCACGGCCGCCGCCCGGTCTCCGCGGACATGGCGGGCCATGGCTTGGTCGAACCGCGCGGCTTGCTCCGGCAAGCCCATCCGCAGCGCTTCCGCCCGATAGGCCTCCGCCATGTCCGGATCGCGCCGGCGCAGCGCAAGCCGGCACAGCCCCATCAAGGCGCCGGTGTCCTTGCCGTCCTGGGCCAACCGCGCGCGATAGCGGTTCTCATGCGGGACCTCCTGCCCCCACTGCAGATAGGCTTGGTCGAGCCACAGCGCCTGTTCGTCGGATTCATCTTCGGCTGGGGCCGGCGTGATCCGGACGGCTTCGGCCACGGTCGGCGCGCCGGACAAGGCCCACACCCATCCCCGGCGGACCCACTCGCGAACGTTCCACACATAGCCGAACCGAACCGCCAGCGCCCAGCGCTGCTTGTCCAACTGGGCCTTCAAGCCGGCCCAGTCCTCCTCCACCTCCGCCTCCTCCGGAAAGTCGAGGCCCCGCCCCAATTCCATGAGGTTGAGCAACACGCTGAGATTCTCCGGATAGATGCGCCGCGCCGCGCGAAAGGTCTCCAGCGCCCCCGCCTCGTCGCCCCGCTCCGCCTGCATGACTCCCAGATTGTTGGCGACCTTCGAAACCATCCACCTCAGTTGATCTTGATGCGCGCGAACCAGATTGGCCTTCGGCGCCGGATGCGCCGCGATCCGTTCCATCCAGGTCCAGCAGGGCCGTTGAGCTTCGACCCAGGCCGGCAGGTCCTGCGGGTCGACCGAGGTCTCCATGCGGTAGAAGAACCCGTCCGGCACCAGATGGCCGAATTCGCGGAACGCATCGGGCAGGTCGAGGATCGCCACGCGGCCGGCTCCGGCGCCGGAAAAGAACAGGTTCTCCATGAACAAATTGAAATCCCCCTTCCGAAGCGGATCCCGCAAGGCCGCCTCCGGAAACGCCCATGCCAACCGCTGCAGATAGAGGGAAGACGAAATCCGGGACGTGCTGACCAAGCGGACCGGCGCGTTCCGCTCCCAGATGGCCAGGCTCAGCGAATCATCGAGAAGACCGCTGGAAAAAACGACGTCCCGGCCCGCCAGCCGATCCAAGACTTGAAGGGCGGCGGCATGCATGTCGCCGCTGCGCCGCCCATCCACCACGCGCCAATTGAAGGCCGCGCCCAGCAAAACGAGGATCGGCAACAACCAAGCGAAAAGGCTCGCGGCACGACGGGCGATCCGCTTGGGGAGCGAGGCGTCCCGCAATCGCTGGGACTCGCCGATGATCCAGAATTCCCCGGCCATGTAGCCCATGCAAGCCGCCAGCACCAAATGGGGCGTCACCATCAAATAGCCCATGCCCAGCAGCCGGAACGGGGCGAACGGGGCGTTGTACAGCACGCCCATCAATCCGCCGACGAAAATCAAGCGCATGGCCACCTGATCCCATTCGTAGAACCAAGGGGAGCGGCGGGACATCGCGAACAGCATGAGCCAGGGCACCAAGGAAAAAAACATGGCGATCAAAAATCCGGAGCTGTGGCGCACCTGGAGGATGAGCTGGGCCTGCTGCTGCAGCACCTGCGCCCACGCCTGCCACGGAGAAGCGAACACCCCGAAGGGCGCGCCCTGCCGGAACAGGACATAGGCATTGACGGGATACAGCGAGAGCCCGAACAGCAGGCCCCCCCAGACCAAGAGGTGCGGCCGCCAAGCGCCCAGCACCTTCCGCCGATACATCTCGCGCGCCACCAGAAACGCCGCGAGCGGCAAATACACGATGAACGTGGCGAACTCCGTGATGCCCGCGCCGAGGAGAAGCCCCAGCAGGGCCAGATGCCGCCCTTGTCCCCGTTGTTGATATTCGGAAAAACTCCAGGCCGCCGCCAGCAGCATCAACAAGTGGAACGCCCCCGGCAGCGAGCGGGTCGACACCACCCAGAAGGGAATGCACCCGGCCAGATAAAGCCCGGCGACCCACCCGGACAGCTGCCGCGCTTGAACTTCCCGGATCATCGAGCGTTGGGCCACCTCCGTCACCCCCCGATAGATGACGCGCGTCATCAGGCGCCCCATCAAGCCCACGCAAGCGGAACCGCACAGCGCGCTGAACAACCCCGTCCATCCCGCCACCGACAGTCCCGGCAGGCGCGCGAACCCCCTCACCAACCACCCCCACAGCGAATCGAGCGCGCCGGACGAAGGCGGACCCATTTCCAAATGCATCCGCAGCGCCTGGGTGGGCAACCCGGGACACGGCGCCCAGCTCATCGTGGCCAGATACAACGCCAGCGCCGCCCCAAACAGCAGCAAACCGATCCGGCGCTCGGCGGACAATGCGCGGACCTTGAAATCCCGATCGCTCATGTCGCGCCCCGGGGCTCCCGGCAAACCGAATCCCGCCCTGCGCCCCAACGCCGTTGCGGACGCCGGGCCGCTGCCGGCAAGGGGGGGACCATGCACACGACCGGCCGCATCTATTTCAATTGCTTGAGCAGGTCTTGCAACTGGACCTGTTGTTCCGCTTGCAATTCACCTTGACGGACCGACAGGGTTTCCGCCAATTCCCGCGCGGCCGCCTGCTGGCCTCGCGCCGCATACAGCTGGGCGGACAGCAAGAGGGCTTGGGCGCTGTCAGGCATGGCGGTCAAGACCTGCTGCAGGTCGCGTTCGGCCTCGTTGTATCGGCCTTCCCGCAGGTGGATCTCGCTGCGCGTGGAAAGGAACACCGGATTGCGGGGTTGCAGCGCCACGGCTTCGTCGATCAGGCGGCGCGCCTCCTCCATCTGCCCCCGCTTGAGCATCAGCAGATAGGCCAAGTCGTTCAGCGCGATGGGATCCCGGCGGGCGTCCAGCGCGGCGCGGTAGGAGGATTCGGCCAGCGAATATTGCCCGCGCGCGAATTGGAAGGATCCCAGCATGAGATTTCCCGTGAAGTTTTCCGGATCCAGCGTCAGCAAAACGCGCACGTGATCCTCCGCCAGTTCACGCTTGCGCTCGCGGAAATCGACCGTCACCAGCATTTCCCAGGCGCGGATCTGGCGCGGATTCATGCGCGTCACCTGGTCGAGTTCGGAACGGGCCGCCGCCCAGTTGTTCCGGCGCAAATGCAATTCCGCCAGCATCAGCCGGACCTCCGGCGAGGTCCCGCGCAGGTTCGTGAGCGCCTTCAGCGCCTTTTCATAGGTTTCGTTGTCGCTGCCGTCGCCGGCCAAGATGGCCAGCAGCGCCCAGGCGCGGACATTTTCCTTGTCTTGCTTCACCAGTTCCTTCAGCTCGGCGAGCGCCGAATCGCCCTGTCCCTGGAGATAGGCCAGCACCACCCGCTCGAACCGGAGGCTCTCCGGAGACACCCCGGCTTCTTCGGCCGCGGCCAACAGGGAGCGGGCCTCGGCGTACTCCCCGGCGCCGATGGACATCTGCGCCAGCACCACCAGCGCCTTCCTGTCCCGGGGATCTCCCTTGAGAACCTCGCGATAGAACTCGGTGCTCCGCTGCAAATCGCCGCTTTCCAAATAGGCCCGGGCCAAGAAGGTCTTCACTTCGGGATTCACCGTCTGCCCGCCGGAGGCGCGGCGGAACTCGGCTTCGGCGATGCGGGGTTTTCCGGACACCGCCCACATCATCCCTTGCCGCACCAGAAACCCGGTGTTGTGCACATATCCGTACAGCGGGGCCAGCGACCACATCACGCGGGCATCCACCTGGCGCTCTTTGATGGCATCCCATTCGGCCTGGTATCCCGCCGCTTCGGGCCGGTTCTCCGCATAGGCGAGGGTCAGCAGGTTCAGCAAGGCGCTGATGTTGTCCGGATCGATCCGGCGCGCCTGCGTGAAGGTCGCCAGCGCCCCCGCCGTGTCGCCATGCTCCACCTGCGCGAATCCAATGTTGTTGGCCACCTTCGAGGCGATGCGCAGCAAATAGCTTTGGTAGGGGCTGGCCGGGTTCCGCTTGTCCGCCCATTCGGACTTCATTTTTTCCAGCCGGTCCCAAAACGGCTTCTGGGACTCCGCCAACCGCGCCCAATCGATCCGGTCCTCCGAAGACTCCACGCGAAACGCCATGCGGTCCGGCACCAGATAGCCAAACTCCCGCAAGGGATCGCAGATGTCGAACGAGGCCGCCCGCAGAAGCCCTTCATCCCGGCCGAGGAAATCCTGGAGAAAGGGGCTGAACCCCACTTGCAGCAAGGCCTGCTGGCGGGGCTCGGTGAAGAACCCGGCCAGATACTGCCGGTAGGGCGCCGAAACGGTCTGCGGCAACGAGATCACCTTCACGTCCATGCCGCGCTGCAAGGCCATCAGGCGGATGGAATCGTCCAGCACGCCGCCGGAAATCAACACGTCCCGGCCTTGGAGGCCGTCCAAGACCTGTCCGGCCAGCGCTTCCAATTGGGCGCTGGGACGGCCATCGGCCACCGGCAGGTTCCGGAAGCCCGCCACCAGCATCGCCACCGGCATCAGGAGTCCCAGCACGCCCATGGCGCTGCGCAACGGCTGGCCGATGCCCGCGTTCCGATGTTCGCGCACCTGCCCCATTACCCAGAATTCGCCGGCCACGTACCCCGCGCAGGCGGCCAGGATCAGGTAGGGCGTGGCCATCAGATAGCTCATACCGAAGAAATTCCACGGGGAAAACGGCGCATCGAACAGCACCCCCATCGCCAACGCCAGCACGATCAGCCGCAAGGCGACCTGCCAAAAGGAATAGCGCCAAGCGGGACGCTTGGCCCGCATCAGGAACAACATGCTCCACGGCAGCAGCGTCATCGCCATGACCAGCAGGAACCCCGTGGTCTGGGGCGCATGGACGATCAAGTGCCACTGGTCGCGCCAGATGAACCAGACCACCGACCATAATGAGCTGAATCCGCGCAGCCGAACCGCCGGCTCCGACCAGAGCGTCCATCCGTTCAGCAGGTACAGCAGCAGCCCCGGCAGCGCGCACGCTCCCGTGCGCAGCAACACCGGCCAGCTGAACTCCGCGCGCTGCAGCATCGCCCGCGCGAGCAGCAACGCCGCCAGCGGCGCAAACACCCAGAACGTGGCGAACTCGGTGATGCCCACGCCGTAGAGCAATCCCAACAGGTAGAGCCGGCTGACTTTCCCCGTCCGCTGGTATTCCGAAAACAGCCAGGCCGCGGTCAGCAGCATCAGCAGATGGAACGTGCCCGGCAGCGAGCGGGTCGCCATGATCCAAAACGGGATGTTCAGCAGGGTGTACAATCCCGCCGTCAGCCCCGCCAGCAGGCGGGCCTGTTCCTCGCGCCCGGTTTCCGCCGGATCATTCGCGTCATGGATCTGGTGGCGCACCCGCATCAGCAGCAGGGCCGCCAAGACGGCGCAGAGCGTCCCGAACACCGCGCTGAGCGCGCCGGACCAGAGCGCCGCGGAACCGCCTGGCAACTGGGCGCACACCCGGACCAGCCGGCCCCACAGCGAATCCAGCAACGTGGGGGAAGAATCAACCCACAGATGCCACGCCAGGCTCCGGGCCGGCAGCCCCGGAAAAACCCCCGGGCTCAGCGTGCCCAGATAGAGCCCCCCGCCCGCCAGCAGCAGGAACAGGATCACCAGCCAGCGGAACCTCGCCGGACGCATCGGGTTGTCGGTTTCATTCATTCCTTGGGTCTCCAAAATGATGTGGGGTGAGCCTATCGGACGCCCGGGAGATAATCACGCTTAAAATCACCCGCCGCGCGCCCGGAAATTCGGGAGCCGGATGCACAGCATTTGCGTGGTTTCGCGCGCATTCCGGCTTTGGAATCCTCCGGCGCGGCAGACCACGGCCAGGTCGTTGCCGCAAACCGCCCCGGCGGGATCGCAGCGGATGCCAGCCGCGCCTTCGCCCCCCGCAGCCACCCCGCAGGCAAATTGCCAATCCACCAGATTCTCCGATGCCCACAATCCGATGCGCCGCAACCCCTCTTCTTGGAAGGCCTCCTTGCCCAGCGGCAACCCCGCTGCCCCGCGGCTTCCCAACAGCCAATGCATCCGGCTCGGTTCGTCGTGGAAGAGATCGAACTTCTCGTGGCCGCCCGGCAAGGGCAGCCAAGTCCACGGTTCACCGCCGGGCGCCGGCTGCGGCGCCAAGGAAAGGTCTTCCGTGGAGAGACGCATCAAGGCCCCCCAATGCTGGCGGCCGCTGTTCGTCGCGCCGAGGACGTGCAACCGTCCGTCCCCATGCCACGGATGCCGCGGATCGGCAATCTTCACCAGCACCGGGTCGCGCCACGAAGGAATGGCTTCGCCCAGCGGGACGCCGAACCCCGGCCCCGGCGCGGAGGGGAGCATTGTGGACAGCGGCGCCGAAACCGGCCCCTGGGTCCAGGCCTTGCGGTTCATCAGGCTCGCGCCCTTGGGCGCGCGCCAAACCGTCAGGCCCATCCCGCCGCCCGACGGCATCAGGCACGGCACGAACCAGGAATCGCCTTCGGCGACCCCCGTCGTCGGGGAAAGCCAAAGGTCCAAGTCTCCGGTCAGCTCTATGGGCGCGGACCAGCTGGCCCCGCCATCCGGAGAGCGCATCAGGCACAGCCCCCCGGACGCCTCGCCCAGCAGATACACATCGCCGCCGTCGCGGAGCAGGCTCGCCCGCCGGAACGGGAAGGTGGCGGCCAATTGCCACGTCGATCCGCCGTCGCCCGAACTCATCACCCGCCCCTGCATCCACCGGTTGCGCTTGGCGTCGTGCCCTTTTTTTCCGTTCAACCCCTTCACGTCGGGGCCCGTCTGGTCAAACGCCGCCAGCAGCTTGCCGTTGGGCAGCGCGATCAGGCTCGGCGCGCCCAAGGAAATCCGCTGGCCCTCCGGAACCGCGAACACGACCGCCGGCGCCCCGGATTTCTTGGATTCCGGCGTTCCCGCCGGCTGCCGCTCACTCATAATTGCCCTCGTCCATCTCTGCGCGCAGGAGATGCGCGCCTGCGAACACCTTCGGATCCACCAGGACCCCCTTGGCCTGCATCGCGGCCAGCCAACCGCCGAGCCTCGCCAACGGCACCACGTGCGTCCGCACGCGCTCGTCACCCTCCCCCCCGCCGCGCCCGGTCCGCCGCAACCCCCGCGCGCGGAAGAACGTCACCACCTCGCTCGAAACCCCCGCGCTGGGCGGCCCGGTCAAGATCGGATCCATCGAGGCGGCTTCGAAGCCCGTCTCCTCCCGCAACTCGCGCCGGGCCGCGTTCGCGAGTTCTTCCGTTTCGTGGCCGGGGAAGTCGCCGGCCAATCCCGCCGGCAGTTCCACCACCCACGCCTCCACCGGCTCGCGCCACTGCGTCGCCAGCACGATGCCCCCGCGATCCGTCAGCCCGAGGACCACCACGATGCCGGAAATGCCCGGCCGCTCCACGAATTCCCAGCCGTTGCGCACCACGAACCGCAGATGGCGCCCTTCCGCCAGCGTCCGTTTTCCACCTGAGGTATCCTGTGCCATTCCGTCATCTTACGCCACCGCGCGCCCCCGAGGGAAGCCCGCATTGCGCCGTTCACCCGTTCTGAAAGACTTCTTCGCGGAAGAAGCGGACCAGTTCCCGGTGCCGGGCGCGCGCCTTCACCTGGTAGGGCAGCAGGCGCGACGCCGGCCACTGCAGCATCTGCATCTCGAACTCCAAGGCCGGCACGTGCGCGTTGTCCAGAACCCACGCGAACATCAGGCCGAACAAGATGCCGCACGGCAGGAATCCCATTCCCTTCGCGACCGGCCGCCAATGCCGCAGGGGCTCGCCCGCCCGCGGGAGCATCTGGGCCGCCCGCAGATAGGTCCGCAGGCTCGCGTCCGGCAGGAAACAGTCCCGGAGGGCGGGCGGACGCAGCTCGATCTCATAGACGCGGCAGCCGCCCCGGGGATCCTCCTGCCACCGCTTGCGGGCGATGTAGCGCCCCAGCAGGGATTCGCCCAGCGCCACCGCGAAATTGGCTTTCAACGTCGCGGGCTGTCGCAGCGCCTGCGCATGCAGCATGATCTGCCGCGTGTCCGGCTCATAATAGCCCAGCACGTTGTCCCACTCCCGGCTGCGCTTCCACTGCGCTTCCGGCACCGCCTGCACGCCGTCGAAACAAGCCAAGTGCTCCGGACGCACGTCCGGATGCTCCCACAGGAAATCCTCCACCGCGCGGCGCAGGGCGGCCGGCCGGATCACCTTTTGCGAGAGCGCCGCGCCCACCGCCTCCATCCGGGCGCAGGCCGACGGTCCCGAGAGGATCAGCGGCCCGCCCCGGGAAGCCGCGCCCCCCGTCCGGACCTTTCGCGCGCCGCGGCGGCCACGCGCGGAAAGACCTTCGGACAGCGTCCGGACCGCCGCCGCGAACCGCGCCGGATCGTGGTGGATCATGGAATCCCGCTGCCACCGGTCGTTGGAAAACAGGCTGGCTTCCACCGGCACCACCCCCAGCGCCGTCACGCGCGCGCGATCCAGATGGATGGGATGCTTGTCCTCCAGCGCGTAATTGCGGATGATGCTGCCCGGCACCGTGTCCAGGCTGGTGGCCAGCACCGCGTCGAACAACCCCGCGATGCCGCCGGGCACGTTGCGCCCATACGCCTCGATCAGCTCCGACACCCAGAAGCCGCGACTCTCCTCGCGGAACGACATGTCCGTCTCGCCTTCCTGGATCCACAGGTTCGCGCCCAGGATCTTGACCGCCCGCCGGTTGCCGCGGATGGCCTCGACCACCCCCGGCGTCAGCAGCAGCGGCAGCATGCTGCTGTAGAGGCTCCCCGGCGCATAGACGATCAAATCGGCTTCCCGCAGGCGCCGGATCAGCTGCGGGTCGGCCTGGGGCGCGGAGGCGAACGAAATCCGCACCCGGCGCACCGCGCAGCCGCGCCGGGCCTTGGCCGCGCGCGACTGCCCCGTCGCCACCACTCCGTTCGCATATTCATAGATCAAGGTGCCCGGCGAGGCCGTCGCCGCAAAGACCCGCCCCGGCGGCGCGCCGATGGCCGCCGCCACCGCCGAAAGGCCGGCGTTCACCTCCGCCATCGAGGGCGCGCGGCCCGGCTTGCGCATCCCGCGGAAGACGGCCGCCGTCAGCAGCAGATTGCCGAGGCAATGTCCCGGCACGCGCAACCGAACCTCCAACCCACCGCCCATGCCCGCCGTCAGTCCCGCCAGCGCTGCGCGCAGGGCGGGCGGACAGGCTTTCCGCAGCGCCGGCTCCAGCACGCGCACCGGATCGCGCAGCGCCGCGCGGCTCGGCGCGCGTGCGCCGAACCGGTGCAGGAAAACGCGCTGGACGATTTTCAGCGCGGGAACGTCCCTCCCGTGGCGGCCGGCCAACGTCTCGCGGTCGATCATCGACAGCAGCACCTTGCGCAGGTCGCCGATGCCGATCATCGGCAGCCGCCGCACCAGCTCGCCCGTCGAACCGCCATCGTCCGTCGTGCATACCCCCACGTGGACCTGCTGGAATTCGCGCGCCAGCCCCGCCGGGGTCCGGTCCGGCCAGGACGCCAGCGACGCATTGCCCCCCAGCACCGTGGAGAGCCCCGTCCCCCCCCCCAGCACCACGACCCGGGCCTGCGACGGCGCTTTCCCCGCCGCGCGGGGATCTTCGGACAGGCGGCTCAGCACCCCCTCCAGCTTATGCTCCAGAGAACTTCGCGCGCCCGTCCACGATGCCCGGCTGGAGATGCTCATGCCGCGGAACCCCGCCTTTCAAACCGTCACGACACCCAGAACACGTCGTTCATGAACTGCTCCAGGAACGCCGTGTTGTATTCTCCGCGCAGGAACCGCGCATCGGCCAGCAGCGCCTGCGCCACCGGCACCGTCGTCGACGGCCCCACCATCTTGAACTCCGCCAGCGCCCGCGCCATCCGCGTCAGCGCCTCTTGGCGCGTCTTGCCGCGCGCGATGATCTTGCCGATCATGCTGTCGTAGAACGGCGGAATCTCGTAGCCCGAATACACATGCGAATCCACCCGGATCCCGGGCCCGCCCGGAAAGTGGACCGCCCGCACCAGTCCCGGCGAAGGCGTGAAGTTCTTGTAGGGGTTCTCGGCGTTGATCCGCACTTCGATCGCGTGCCCGCGCGGCTCGAACTCGTTGTCCGGGAACTTCAGCGTTTCGCCCGCCGCCGCGCGGATCTGCAGCTGGACCAGATCGGCCCCCGTCACCTCTTCGGTGATCGGATGCTCCACCTGGATGCGCGTGTTCATCTCCATGAAGTAGAATTCCTGCGCGTCCTCGTTCCACAGGAACTCGATCGTCGCCACGTTGCGCAGCTTGCACGCCTGCGCCGCCCGCACCGCCGCCTTCAGCAGCTTCTTGCGCCGGTCCGGCGTCAGCGCCGGGCTCGGCGTTTCTTCCAGCATCTTCTGGTGCCGCCGCTGGATGCTGCAATCCCGCTCGCCCAGTTGATAGACGTGCCCATGGTTGTCCGCCAACAGCTGCACCTCGATGTGCCGCGCCCGCTCCACCAGCTTCTCCACATAGACGTCTGCGTTGCCGAAGGCCCGCTCCGCCTCGGAGCTCGCCGTCATGAACCCCTGCGCCAGGCTCATGTCGTTGCGCGCGATCCGCATCCCCTTGCCGCCGCCCCCGGCCACCGCCTTGATCAGCACCGGATAGCCCAGCTTCTTCGCGATCGCCAGCGCGTCCTCCTGCGTCTTGACCACGCCATCGCTCCCCGGCGTCACCGGCACCCCCGCCTTCTTCATCATCTCCCGCGCCTTCGCCTTGTCGCCCATGTTCCGGATGTTGTCCGGCGACGGCCCGATGAACGTGATCCCGCAGTCCTCGCAGATGTCCGCGAAATGCGCGTTCTCCGACAGGAATCCGAATCCCGGGTGGATCGCGTCCACGTCCGTCACTTCGGCCGCGCTGATGATGTTGGAGATCTTCAGGTAGCTCTCCGACGAGGCCGCCCGCCCGATGCACACCGCCTCGTCCGCCAGCTGCACGTGCAAGCACGATTCGTCCGGCTGCGAATACACCGCCACCGTCCGGATGCCCATCTCCCGGCACGCCCGGATCACGCGGACGGCGATTTCCCCCCGGTTGGCGATCAAGATCCGCTTGAACATGCCGGCCTCAACCCTTTTCGATCAGGAACATCGGCTGCCCGAACTGGACCACCGTCGCGTTTTCGACCAGGATCTTCTTGACCACGCCGCTCGCCTCGGCCTTGATCTCATTCATCACCTTCATCGCCTCGATGATGCACACCACCGTGTCCTTCGACACCCGGCTGCCCACCGTCACGAACGGCTCCGCATCCGGCGACCCCGCCCGATAGAACGTCCCCACCAGCGGCGAGGCGATCGGCGTCAGCCCGGCATCCGCCGCCGGCGCCGCCGCCGGCGCGGCCGCCGCAGGGGCTGGAGCCGCCGCCGGCGCCATCAGCTGCGGCGCCATCATCATCGCCGGACTCCCGCGCTTCAGCGACAGCTTCAAATCCTTCTCTTCAATGGAGAATTCGCACAACTCGTGCTCCCGCATCAGGTCGATCACGCTTTTGATCCGATCCATATCCATGTTCGCATCCCTCCTTACGGGTTCAACCAGAACCTCAACCGACCCAGTAAAACATTCTACCAGCTTTTCTGCAACTGGATTTCCTATGTACCCGATTTCCTTCCCCGTGCAAATCCTTTTCATCGGAATTCTTCGCCCGGGATTCCCCCGCCCGCCCCCCTCATCTTCTCCTTTCCTGTCCCCCCGCCCTCTGCTAGGGTCCCCTCCACGGAGGAAAAGCCCCATGAACCCCAACGCCACCATCCTCAAGCACCCCCTCATCGAGCACAAACTCGCCATCCTCCGCGACCGCGACACCGGCAACAAGCTCTTCCGCGAAACCCTCAACGAGTTGTCCTACCTCATCGTCTATGAAATCACCCGCGACCTCGCCCTCCAGCCCGTCCGCATCCAGACCCCCCTCGCCCCCTGCGACTGCCAGCAGCTCGGCGAACAGGTCCTGCTCGTGCCCATCCTCCGCGCCGGCCTGGGCATGGTCGAAGGCATCCTGCACCTGATCCCCTCCGCCAAGGTCGGCCACGTCGGCGTCTACCGCGACGAAACCACCCTGCAGCCCGTCGAATACTATTTCCGCCTCCCCCCCGGCGCCGAATCCATGCGCGTCTTCCTCCTGGACCCCATGCTCGCCACCGGCGGCTCCCTCGCCTACGCCATCGACCGCCTCAAGGAACGGGACATCCGCCACATCACCGTCGTCTCCGTCATCGCCGCCCCCGAAGGCCTCGCCGCCCTCCACGCCGCCCACCCCGACGTCAAAATCTACACCGCCATGCTCGACCAGCGCCTCAACGAACACGGCTACATCCTCCCCGGCCTCGGCGACTGCGGCGACCGCCTCTTCGGAACCCTGTAGGAGGAGTATTCAGGAGTCAGAATCTTGAAAGCTCGGGTTCTCCTGTTTTCCTGACGTTCTTGTTTTTCCGGATGCATGTTCGCCGGCGGTTTTGCTTTTCTCCGGTTTTCTGATAAGCTTCCCGCATGAGTTCAAAGCCCATCGTCTTCGGCGTCGCCGGCGGCACCGCCTCCGGCAAGACCACCGTCGCCCGCAGCATCCTCGACCAGGTCGGCGCCCACCGCGTCGCCTACCTGCCCCACGACGCCTACTACCGCGACCTGTCCCACCTGCCCCCCGCCGAGCGCGCCCAGCAGAATGTCGACCATCCCGACGCCCTCGAAAGCGACCTCCTCGCCCGCCACATCCGCGAACTCCGCGAAGGCCACTCCATCCAGCTCCCCGTCTACAGCTTCGCCGACTACACCCGCAAGCCCGAAACCGTCACCGTCGAGCCCGCCCCCGTCATCCTCGTCGACGGCATCCTCATCTTCGCCGAGCCCGAGCTCCGCGCCCTCATGGACATCAAGATCTTCGTCGACGTCGAGGCCGACATCCGCCTCATCCGCCGCATCGAGCGCGACACCCGCGAACGCGGCCGCACCCTCTCCACCACCATCTTCCAATACCTCGACACCGTCCGCCCCATGGACCTCGAATTCGTCCAGCCCTCCCGCCGCTACGCCGACGTCATCCTGCCCGGCGGCG
>SABN01000168.1 GCA_009928955.1 Opitutia bacterium
ACCCAAACGCACAGCCAAATCCCGAAAACGCCGCCACCTTATCACCCCCGGCACCCAATCGGCAAGCCCTCTTTTCTAATTACCTGTCCCTTTGTATCTTACTCGCGCCCCGGAGGCGTCACCTGGCCGCCGGCAACCGACGCGCTGCTTTACCGGACCGTGCTGCCCGCGGACTACCGGGCGCTGCCGGTGCCCCGGTTGGCGGACGGCGTGATCGCGGTGGAAGCCAGCTTCGACCCCGAGGACAACCAATGGCTGCTGGACCTTGCCGCGCGCGAGCCGCTGATCGTCGGCGTGGTCGGCAACCTCCGCCCAGGCGATCCGGCGTTCGAAAGCCTGCTCGCGCGCTTCGCCCGCAACCCGCTGTTCCGCGGCGTCCGCACGCGCGAAGTCTCTCTCGAGAAGGGATTCGCCGACCCGGCGGTCGTGCGCGACCTCCGTAGCGTCGCGCGGCACGGACTCAGCTTCGACGTGCACTTCCCTCCGGCGTGGTCGGCGCATGCCGCGCGTCTCGCGCAGGCGGTCCCTGACTTGCGGCTGATCGTGAACCATGTGGCGGGCGCACCGGTCACGGGCGGCGCGCCGGATGGCGCGTGGCTCAGGACGATCGATGCGCTCGCGCGTCATCCGCAGATCTACATGAAGGTTTCAGGGCTGGTCGAGGGCACGCGCCACAAGGCTGGCGACGCGCCGAGCGATCCGGCGTTTTACCGGCCGGTGCTCGAGGCCCTGTGGGAGCGGCTCGGACCGGACAGGCTGATCTACAGCAGCAACTGGCCGGTCAGCGCGCGCAATGCGCCGCTGGCGACCGTCGAGGCGGTGGCCTTGGACTACTTCGCATCTAAGGGACAACGCGCACTGAACAAGGTCTTCCGCGAGAACGCCTGCGCGGCCTACGGCTGTTCACTGCGCGGCTGAAAGTCATGCGGTCTGGGGCGTCGGCGACCTGACGTGCAACACGCCGGGACGGGCAGGAATGTCCGTCCTCCTTTTTGTGTCTGCGAGCAAGGGCATCGTTTCGGGACAGCCCAGACGCGCTCACTCGCCGTACATTTCCGTTATCGTCCGGCGTAGGGCGGCCGCTTCGCTCTCCGATAATGCACCCAGCTTTCGGCCGAGCCGCTGTTTACTGATGGTCCTGATCTGGTCGACCGCGATTTCCGAGCCGCGCGCAGGATCTAGTTTCGCCCAAAGGATGTCATAGCGCTTCACAACCGCCTCCGCGACTGCTTCTTGTGCGTCTTTCCGTATCGGGTCGGTTTCTCCGCCACGCAGGCAGGTTCCCACGGCACCTCACCCAAGCCGTCGGCGCTCAGCGCGTCCCAATCCGACCAATCCTCGGAAGCCGCCGCCATCGCCTGAGCCGTTTCCGCCCACGACAGCTTCGCGTCCGACTGCTGTTTGGGGCACAACAGAAGGCCGTCCACGCTCTCGACCAAGATCGCCGTATCCGTGAAGGCGTAGCGGCGCAACACTTCAGCCGGAATGCGTACCCCTCGCGAGTTTCCGATCTTCGCGATTTTAACTTCCGTAGTGTGCATCTATCACCCCTCCGTTAATGTAACTACTGTATTAACATCCACCAAAACGGTCAACACGAGAGGATAGGACGTATGGTCGCAGTGCAGCGCGTCTACCGCGAACACCCGCTTCAGCAGTTCCGCCCAGCCGTACCGCTTGGGGCGTTGTTTCTTGGCCGCGCTGGGTTGAGCACAACCCGCGCCGCCGACCGGGGCTGAAGCAGTCCGAGCGGAACAGGTGTCCGCGAATCAGGTAGATAGCCCGCTCGATCCGCTCTACCGGCATCACAGCATCGCTCATATCACTTGTTGAACCCCTTGTGGTTCATGAACTCCCAGATGCGGCCCATCCAGGTATAGCTGCCGGTGCCCGGCGCGGCCTTGCGCTGGAAACAGTGGGGACGGCCGACCAGCGTGTGAAGATCGGACTGGATGCCCATGCGGCGGAGCTGTTCCCAGCATGTCACGGAATTCATCGCCGCCCAGCCGTCCGCGTCGCCGTGGATGAACAGGACCGGGCATGTCGCAAGGTCGAAAGAAAACTCGGGGACGAGCCGCGCATCGTCTTCGTTGCCGCCCTTCTCATTCGGGTTTTCCGCGCCATCCGTGAGCGCGTACGCCGGATAGATCGCGACCGCCCACTGCACGTTGCAGGGCAGCTTGTCGAGGTCGTCGATCGGCCAGTAGGCGCGGCGCTTCGAGCTGGTCGCGCCCATCAGCGTCAGGTGCCCGCCGCCCGAGTAGATGATCTGGATTGCCTTGGTCTTGAGCTCCTTGGGCATGTGCCACTCGAGATAGGGCAGGCCCTGGTTCGTCTGCACATCCGGCATCTTGCCTTCCGGCCAGATCGGCTCCTTGCGGGTGTCGCTGCGCGCCTCGTCGTTCGGATAGCGGGCCATCAGATCGACCTCCGCGCCGAGGCGCCCGTCGAAGTTCATCTGGCGGAGGTACTCGGCGATGCGGTCGAGCCAGTGGTCGTAGGCGGTGCCGTCCTCGCCCTTGTTCGGGCCGCCCATGAAGCCGTGGGGGCGGTCCGCGAAGAGATGGATCTCGGCCGGGATTTTCATCCTGCGGAGCTGGCGGTAGATCTGCGTGGAGCCGTTCGGCGAATAGATGTCCGCCCCGCCGTGGAAGAGCGCCATCGGACACGTCTTCGCGTCGAACTTGAACACGTCCTAGAGCTTTGCATCGATCACGTCGCCCTCGCGCGTGTTGGGGCCGGCGAGTCCGTCCGTGAGCGCCTAGGCGGTGTAGATCGGCACCGCCCAGTTGAGGTGGCACGGAAGCTGGTCGAGCGCGTCGACCGGCCCGTACGCCGGCGTGAGCGCGCTCGTCGCGAGCAGGACCGTCAGATGCGAGCCCGCGGAGAACCCGAACGCGCCGATCTTCTCCGGATCGAAGCCGCGCGTCTTCGCCTCACTGCGGACGAGGCGGACGGCGCGCTGCCCGTCCTCCCACGCGCTCTGGTAGATCGGCAGCCCTTGCGGACGCGGCGTGCGGTAGGTGAGACTCACACAGACGAACCCTAGCTCGGTGAACTTCTTCGCGGCCCGGTCGATCCACACCCCGTCGCAGCAGCACTGATAACCGCCGCCGACCTTCAGGGTGCCCCCTTACAAACAGACAATAATAGCTGAAGAGATTAGCGTAATCGGGATGGATATGGGAGACAAAACGCGAGGAAGCTGCGGATCGCGCCGCTGAACGAGTGGCAGGAAGGCAGCTATATTGAGCCGAACAAGGAATTCGGTTTCGGGATGTACGACGCCTTGCGCGACGCGTTCTGCGAAAAGCCGGCGGACGGCTGGCCGAAGAACCTCGTTCCCTCCGACGTCGGACTCGGCCCCTACGACTATCCGCCGATGCGGCGCCTGGCGCAGACGAGCTGGGACTTCTCGAAGGGCATGCAGGGCTGGTACCGCAACCCTTACGGGACGGCGTACATGAAAACCGTCGACGGCGCGATGCGCTTCTTCCGCACCGGCGGCGGAGTCAAGCCCGCGATCCGCACGCGCGTCCAGCCGTTTGAGGCCGCGACCTTCAAAACGTTCACGGAGCGGATGCGCGTGACGCCCTCGGCCCGCTTGCCCGCGAAAGGCGGCGAGCGGATGAAACTCCTCTAAGGGACGGAGACGACGGCCATTTTCTCGAAGGACTTTGTGCTGACCGACGCGAACACGGCCGCGCTCCCGATCCAGCCGGACGGCGAATGGCACACGTATTCCGTGTCCCTTTCCGCCAATCCGAACTGGACAGGCAAGGTGAACGAGATCTGGTTCGATCCGGTGAACCTCAACGCGGCGTACGTGGACATCCAGTGGATGCGCTTCGAGTAAAAGATTACCGCACGATCACGCGGTTGCCGCCGCCAAGGGCGTTCAGGTACGCCTCGGCCTTGTCGTCCAGCGGCACGTATGTCGGACGCGCCGCGGCCGAGGGAAGCTGCTCGACCGCCCCCAGGCGGATCGAGGACGGCCCCACGAAAACGTTCCCGTCCAAGCGCGGGATCGACGCGCTGCCGTCGGGATTCGTGAGGTCCGCGCAGATCTCGACCAGTTGTTTGTGCGCGCCCGCGAAGAGGTTGTTGCGGATCACGTACCCCGTCGCGCGGTTGGAGGCGTCCCAGCTCTTGATGTGGCCGTCCTGACTACGGTCAGGACGCTGCTCGCAGAGCCCCGTCCCCGCATCCCACATCAGGTTGTCGGCGATCACGAAATCCTCCATGCGGCTGGGGTTGTTCGCGGGACAGCGCGAG
>SABN01000046.1 GCA_009928955.1 Opitutia bacterium
GGGGGGGGGGTAAAGCATTATCCTCAGCACGGTGAAAAACGGCCCATGGCGGGCCCGATGTATGAAACAGGTTGCCGCCCGCAGGCAAGGAGATCAGAAGATGAAGAAAATCCTCGTGTTTTTGTTGATCGGCTTGATGATGGCCTCGACGGGCGCCCTGGCCCAAGGCAAGGAAAAGGCCGATGCCAAGAAATCGCAGGCCTCCCAGCCGGTGACCCATCCCCAGCTGGCGGAGATTCTGGTCAAGGCGCTGGGCTTGGTGGCCTTCTTGCCGACGGCCCCCACGGCGCAGCAGATGTTCGACGTGCTGATGCAGAACGGCATCAGTCCCGAGGCCGGCTGGCTGCTGGACGCGGTGGTGACGAAGGCGGACCTGTCCCGCGTGATCGTGCAGGCGATGCGCAAGGAAGACCAGGTGGAGAATCCGAACGATCCGCAGTCGTGGATCAACTTGCTGAAGGAGCTGGGGGTTTCGCTGGACCGCCTGGGCGAGACGATGCAGTCGGTCGAGACGCTTCCCGAAGGCATGGGCCAGGACGTGACCCTGCAATCCACCGACCCGCTGATCTACGGCGTGAATTTCGCTCCGGGCAGCAGCGTCCAATACACCGTGGATCTGAACCTGGTGACCCGGGTGTTCAGCGAAATTGAAATGATCACCGGGGATTTCACCCCGGCTTCTCCCACTCCTTTTTGACAAGTACCGGACGATCCAGTCACATTACAGAGGAAAACAGGTATGAAACAGATTCAGCTTTTCATCGTTGCCGGGTTGCTTTTTGCGCTGGCGGCGCCGGTTCTGGCGGGTTCCGCCGACTCGCCCATCCATGTGAACAACCGCATCCGGCTGGGCTTTGACGACAACATCTACCAGTCGGACGATCTGCCGGAGCTGGGCCGCACCCCGCAGGACAGCTTCCGCGTCATCGAGGAAATCGAGCTGCTGGTGAATCTGAATCTGGAGCGCACCTATCTGGGCCTCCGCTATCGCCCCTCCCTGATCTGGTACGACAAGCGCGAGCCGAGCAGCACCGACTTCCTGAACGATCTGGACGTGAACTTCATCCACAACTTCAGCCCGTCCTTGGCGCTGTCGCTGAGCGACACGCTGCGCTCGGGCGAGCTGCCCGAGCTGCAGGACGGCAACTACATCGTGCGCGAGAAGGACGACAACTACTACAACTCCGCGATGGCGACGCTGTCCTACAGCCTGCGCCCGGAAACGCGCGTGGACCTGTCCGGCCGCTACATCACGCTGGTCTACGATAGCGATTCCCCGGCGAAGGACAACAACGACTACTACAGCGTGGTCGGCGGCTTGACGTTGCGCCAGCAGCTGGCCAGCCGGACGACCGTCATGGGCGACCTGCGCTTCCAGACGCTGACCTACAACGAAGCGAACGTGGACAACAACCGCGACGCGGAAACCGTTTTCGCCGGCGTGGGCTTGGAGCAGACCTTCAGCCCCCAGATGCTGGGCAGCCTGCGCAGCGGCGTGGAATCCCGCGCGTATGACAACGCGCTCTACAACGACAACACGGCGCCCTATGTCGAAGCCTCGATGACCTTCCTGCCGACGCCGGCCACCCGGATCACGGGCGCGGCCTCCTATACGATCTACGAGTCGGACGTGGACCGCTACCTGAGCCAGAACCGGACCTATCTGTCCCTGAGCGCGGCGCACGACTTCAGCGCGAAGCTGAGTTTCTACGTCAGCGGCGCCTACACGCTCAACGCCTACGAGCAGGACTATGCGCTGGACGAGGGGTTGGGGGACGCCGACGAGAAGTCCTTCCTCCTCAGCGCGCGCCTGGCCTACCGCGTCAACCGCATCAACTGGCTTGAAGCCGGTTGGCAATATGTCCAGCTGGACAGCGACGTGACGAACCGCGAAAGCTATCAGCGCAACCGGTTCGACATCGGCTGGAAGATCCAGCTCTTCTAGTCCGGAACGGGCAGGAAGGCGACCGGCGACGGCCGCCTTTTCCCTGTCCCAGACCCCAGGCAGACCCGGCGGGGCGGCGAAGCCCCGCCAGGCACTTCAGGACGAAAACCCATGGCAGAAGATTCCCAGACCACGGCGCTCCATTTCCTCGACTATTGGCGGGTCATCCGCGACCGCAAGGAGGTCATCTTGGCGGTGGCGTTGCTCACCATCGTGACCGGCACCGCCTATACGCTGATGATGCCGAAGAAGTACACGTCGACCACCCAGCTCGAGGTGCGCGAGGACGCCATGGACGTGGATCCCTTCTATGACCGCCAGGTTTCCCGCCTCGGCTACAATCCCTTCTTCCTGATGACGCAGGAGAAGGTCATGCAGTCGCGGCCGGTGCTGACCGAGGTGATCCGCAATCTGAACCTGCAGAAGGTGTGGGGCGCCGAGCTCAACGAGGACAAGTCGCCCGTGACGCCCGAGCTGGCCCTGCAGATCCTGGCGCGCAGCTTGCGCGTGGAGCAGGACCGCGACACGACGCTGATGAACATCAGCGTCACCAGCGAGGACGCCAAGCGGGCGGCCGAGATCGCCAACGAGGTCGCCAACGTCTATCGCGACCGGCGGCTGTTCGCCAAGCGGCGGGAGATCCAGCGCGCCATCGACGCGATGAGCAACGAGGTGCGCAAGCAGCAGGAGCGCGTGGAAGAGGCCGAGTCGGAGCTGGAGAAGATCCGGCAGGAGCAGGGGATCTCGCTCATCGGGCGGGGGCAGATGAGCTACCGCGTGGAGGCCACGCGCCTGAACATGCTGGAGGGCGAGCGCAGCGGCGCCCGGGTGGAAATGCTGGTGCGCAAGGCCCGGCTGGACCAGCTGGAGGGGCTGGAGGGCGACAAGCTGATGGATGCGGCGGCCTACATCGTTTCGGATCCCACGCTGCTGGGCATCCGGCAGCAGTTGATCGACAGCCAGGTGAGCCTGCAACTCATGCTGAAGAACGGCGTGATGGGCGCGAACCATCCCGACGTGTTGCGCCTGCAGGGCGCCGTGGACGAGTTGCGCCGCCAGCTGGCTTCCGCCTTGGAAGGGCTCAAGGCCGGCTTGCGGGCCGACTACGAGGTGGCCCGGCAGAAATTCGAGGCGCTGGAAGAAGAGCTCAACAACATCAAGAAGCTGGACATCGCCTCCGAAGGCGAGAACTACCTGCCCTTCGACCGGGCGGAGCGGAACGTGTCCATCCAGCGCGACATCCTGACGGCGCTGCGGGCGCGCATCACGCAGACCGGCATCGAGGTGGAGGTGCCCCGCACGACCGTGGAGATCATCGAAGAGGCCGAGCAGCCGGATCGGCCCTCGAGCCCGCTGGTGGTGCTGAACATCTTCCTGAGCGTGGTGATGGGGTTGCTGGCGGGCACCGGCTTGGCGTTCTTCGTGGAATACCTGGATGTGTCGATCAAGACGGTGGACGAGGTCGAGAAATACCTCGGCCTGCCGGTGCTGGCGGTCATTCCGCAGCAATCGCGGCCGTTGACGGAGGCGGGCCAATCAAGCGGGCAGGGCGAGGCCTACCGCGCCTTGAGGACCAGCTTGGCGTTGCTGGCCCGCGAGGGGAAGCAGAAGTCCTTCACCGTCATCAGCGGCGGCGTGGGCGAGGGCAAGTCCACCACGTTGTTCAATCTGGCGTACGTGTGCGCGGAGCAGGGCAGCAAGGTGCTGATCATCGATTCCGATCTGCGCCGCCCCGTTCAGCACAAGATGGTGGGGCTGGCCAACCGGACGGGGCTGGTCAACGTGCTGACCGGCGAGATGAAGATCGAGGATGTCGTCCAGGAAACCGGGGTGCCGAACCTGTGGATGATGACCAGCGGCCGCCTGCGCCGCGGGTCGCTCGGCATCATGAACAGCCCGCGCCTGCGGGCGATGCTGGATGCCCTGAAGGAGAAATACGAATACATCCTGCTGGATTCACCGCCGATCCTGGGCGTGACGGATGCGGCGATCCTGGCGGGCGAAGCCGATGGCGTGCTGCTGGTGGTGCAATACCGCAAGTATCCCAAGATCATCTCCTTGCGCGCCAAGCGGATGATCGAGAACGCCGGCGGCCATCTGATGGGGGCCGTCCTGAACAACATCAACATCATGCGCGACGACTATTATTATTATTACCACTATACGACCAAAAAGTATTATGGTAGCACGAAGCATGAACAAGACGACGATGCGACGGAAGCCTAGACGTGAAACCGGCCAGTAAAACAACGAGTCTGCTGTCCGCCGGGTTGCTGGCGGGATTGATCCTTGGCCTGGCTTCGGCCTGTTCCTCGCCCTCGGCGCAGAACCGGAAGGTCTATGACCGCTATGCCGCGCTGGTCGCGGAGCGGAACCGCGCGTTGAACGCGCCTGCGGATTCCCCCGCCGCCGCCGTTGTCCGGGAGGCTCCGGTGAAGGCCACTCCTCCGGTGGCGCATCCGCCATCCAAGCCCGCCGCCCCGAAGGATCGGCATCCGCTGAAGCCGGAGCCGGCCGCCAAGCCCGTGGCGGCCACCACGGTTGCCCCGGCCCCGCCACCGCCGCCGGTGCAGGTGATCGCTCCCCCGCCCGCCCGCCAGGTCGAGGCGAAGCCGGTCTCGCCGCCGCCGCTTCCTCCCTCTCCGCCGTCCCCGGCCCCGCCGGTTCCCGCCGCCCCGCCCGTTCGGGGGGAGGGGGGGGGCCAGCCAGTCCCGGAGCCGGCGGCCAGCCCCGCCTATGTGGCGTCGCCTTCGACCGATGGCGTCGCCTACCTGCTCAAAGTGGGCGATGTCGTCCAGATCTTTTTGCGCGGCATTCCGATGACCGACGCCATTGAAGACGTGATCGACGAAGACGGAATGATCTCGCTGCCGCTGATCAATGAAATCCAAGCGGCTGGCATGACCGCCTCCGAGCTGGAGCGGAACATCCGCAAGACCTATCTGGATCAAGACATCTACCGCAACATCGCCGTGAACGTGGTGGTGCCGACCCGGTACTATTTCATCCAAGGGGAGATCCGCGCGCCCGGCCGGTATCAGATCATGTCGGCCACGCGTCTTTCCCAGGCGCTTGCCGGCGCGGGGGGCTATACCGAATATGCCAGCGGGCAGGTGCTGATCAAGCGGGGCGGCAAGATCCACAAGACCATCCGCAACGCCAAGCGCCTGGAGCGCGCGCCGGATGACGACATCCTGCTGGAGCCCGATGACATCATCGAGGTGAGACGGAGCTTGTGGTAAGACGGGGCGGGTGGGCCGCATGCGATCCGTGGAGGAATGGGGCGCGGCCGGGGAACATCCCTCTTGGGGCCGGCGGTTCTATGATGGCTTGGCGTTGCTGCTGCTGATGTGGCCCGCGACGGGCGGGATGTGGCTGATGGGATCCACCCGCGCTTGGGGATATGCGCCGGGGCTTGTGCTTTCCTTTTCCGGATCGTTGTTGGTGCTGCTCCGTCCGACCCTTTTCCGCGATGCGCCGCGCGGGCGCGCCCCGGCCGGCTTCTGGGCGCTGGCCGCCCTGACGGTCTTCGTGGCGGCCAGCCTGCGATGGTCCGTCGCGCCCTATGCCGCGCGCTGGGAGGCGTTGCGATGGGCGTGCCTGTTGGCGGCGGCCTGGTCGTGGACGCAGATGGGCGGAGTGGGGCATCGCTGGCGGTGGTTGCTGGGCGTCCTGCTGCTGGCGGTCGCCCTGAACAGCCTGTATGCGCTGATCCTGGAGGTGAACGGGTCCCGCCAGGTGCTGTGGGCCGCGCGTCCGGAGCAGTACGGCATGCGGGCCAGCGGCACCTATCTGTGTCCCAACCATTTCGCGAACATGATCGCGATGCTGGTTCCGCTGGCGGTGGCGCTGGTTTTCCTGCCCGAGGCGGGATTTCCCCTGCGCCTGATGGCCGCCTATTTCCTGGCGGTGTCGGTTCCGGTCCTGTACTTGACGCAATCGCGCAGCGGATGGCTGGGCATGATGGGCGGGCTGGGCGTCGCCGGGCTGTTGCTGGCTTGGCGCAAGAGCCGGGCTTGGTTCCTGGGGGCGCTGGTGGCGCTGCCGTTGCTGGCGGCTGTCGTTGGCGGGGTGGCCTGGAAAGCGCTGCCGGCGGTGAGGGAGCGTTTCGGCGCGGTGCTGGCCGATCCCGAGAAGGCCGGCGGAATCCGGATGGCCATGTGGCGGGATGCGCCGGCGATGTTCCGGGACCGGCCGGTCTTGGGTTTCGGCGGGGGCTCCTACGTGTGGGCCTATCCGCCGTATCAGCGCCATGTGCGGGAACATCTGAACTTCGACTTCCCCCACAACGAATATCTCCAGGTGCTGCTGGAATACGGCGCGGCGGGCCTGGCGCTGGCGCTGGCCGGTCTTGCGGCGTGCGCGTGGGGGATCGCGCGGGGCGTGTTGTTCGCGCGGTCGCGCGCCGGCGCCTTTCTGCTGGCGGGCGCGGGCGGCGGCTTGGCGGCCAGCCTGATCCATGCGCTTTTCGACTTCAATTTCCACATTTTCCCCAATCCGCATGCGCTGGTCTGGATCGGAGGCGTCGCCTGGAGCGTCTGGTTCATGCTGGAAAAAGGACCGGAACCTTCGCCGCCGCCGTGGCGGCGGATCCGGCGGCTGGCGGCGCCTCTCTGCGCGGCCGCCTGCGGCCTGGGCGCGTGGCTCGCGCTGTCGGGCGGCGTTTCCTATGCTTGGAACCTGAAGGCCGAGCTGGCCCGGGAGCGGATGGATTGGGACGGGGCCGAAATCGGGTATGCAAAGGCCATCCGGTGGGATGGGGGAAATTGGCGGCCGCATCTGGGATGGGGAAACCTCCAGACGGCGAAGGCGCGGTGGCTCCGCGATCCGGACGCGGCGGCGGAGCGCGAGGGCCGGCGGCGCCTGGCCGCGGAGGCGGCGGAGCATTTCCGGAATGCGCTGGAGCGGAACGCCTGCGATATGGCCGCCGTGTTCGGCCTGGCGCGCGCGGACAACGCGCGGGGCGACCCGGAGGGCGCGCTGGAGCATTTTCGCCGGGCGGCGGCCTACCAGCGCCGCCATGTGTTCTACCGCGAGCAGCTGGGCATCCAGCTGCGCCAGATGGGGCGGGATCGCGAGGCCCTGGAGGTCTTCCGCCAAAACGCGGAGGAGGGGGTGGCCAGCGAAATCAGCGCGCTGAACATCCGGGCGCTGGAGCGGAAACTGGCGAAGGAAGCAGCGGCCGCGCCGGCTCCCTGAGCGCTAGGCGTTCCACCGGGGGCATGCGCGCAGGAACGGGCAGGTCTTGCATGGCGCTTCGCTTTCCGCGCAATCGAAGTTTTCGCCGGCGCCGGCGTCGTTGGCTTCCGGATTTTCGAGGGGGAAGAGCATTTCGTCGGCGGAATCGCGGATGAAGCCGCGCAAGGTTTCCAGATCGTCGGCGGAGTAGGAAAAGGATTCGCGCCGCTCCAGAACGGGATTGTAGGCGACCGCCTCGATCTCTTCCGGCGCGGCCGTCCACCGGTCGGTGGCCAGCAGGGCGTAGATGCCCAGTTGGGGCCGGTGCTCGGACAGATCGGAGACGCCGGTCTTCCAGTCGTAGATGACGACTTTCCCGGCCTGGCGGACCACGAGGTCGGGCACGGCGAAGACCTTGAGGCCGTCGAGGAGGAAATGGGCGCGCCGTTCCACGGAGAGGAAGGCGTCTTCCGGAAGCGCCCGGAGGTCCCGCCACAGCTCGGAGGCGAGGAAGTTCCGGAGGGCGAGGGAGACGCGGTCCACGGTGGCCTTCCATTCCTCGGCCGGCACCTCGAGGTGGTATTCGTGCTCGAAGAGGCCGGGCACATGGACGGGATCGGCCCGCTGGGCGCCGGCGCGCGAATCGCGGAACTCGCGCCGCATCAGGTCGAGCTGGCGGGTCGCGGCGGCGGCGGCGAGGGCGCCGTCGGGGTCGCGGCGGGCGTTTTTCAGGAGGAATTCGATCGCCAGATGGGCGTGGTGTCCGGCCCACTGGTTGCGGGTGGAGAGGCGCTTGAGCCGGTAGAGTTCGCGGATGCGCGCGGGCGCCGCTTCTTCCCAGCCGCCCCACGAGGCGTAGTAGGCGAAATAGTAGCGTTTGAGGCAGGTCTGGAAGCTTTCGTGCCGGGAATGGGACCAGGAGAATTCGTTGGCGAGCGCGCTCATGGGGGCGAGGGCCTTTGAAGGCGGTTTTCGATGTCGCGCCGCCAGAGGCGCGCAAGGCCCCCGGTGGCGGTTTCGCGGTAGGCGGCCTGCAAATCCCGGCCCGTGCGGTTCATCACTTCGATGACGTCGTCGAAGCTGATCAGGTGGCGCCCGTCGGTCAGCAAGGTGAAGGCGGCGCACTCGATGGCGCGGAGGGCGGCGTTCATGTTGCGCTCGATGCAGGGGATCTGCACATAGCCTTCGATGGGGTCGCACGTGAGGCCGAGGTTGTGTTCCATGGCCATCTCGGCGGCGTATTCGATCTGGTTGAGCGAGGCGCCGTTGAGCTGGGCCGCCGCCGCCGCCGCCATCGAGCAGGCGGAGCCGATCTCGGCTTGGCACCCGGCTTCCGCGCCGGAGACGGTGGCGTTGGCCCGGATGGAGGATCCGAACAGCCCGGCGGTGGCGAGGGCCTCGAGAATCTGGCGGGTGGGCATGCGCCGGACGGTCTTGAAGAAATACAGCACGGCGGGCAAGACGCCGGCGGCCCCGCAGGAAGGCGCGGTCACCACTTGCATGCCGGCGGCGTTTTCCTCGGCCACGGCCAGCGCGAAGGACGCCACCAAGCCGATGTCGCGCGGCGTGCCCCGGAGGTTCCGGGCCCGGTGTCCGGTCGTTCCCGCGCGCCGCGCGAGCTCCAGCGTGCCCGGCAGGATGATCTGCTTGCTGTTGAGCCCCCGCTTGACCGTTTCGCGCATGGCGTCCCAGATCGCCGCGAGGCGCGGCCACAGGTCGTGCTCGGTCCGCTCCACCAGCTGCCACAAGGCCAGGTCCTTCGCGCGGCAATAGTCCATCGCTTCCGAGAGGTTGGCGACGGGATAGGGCGCCGGATGCGCGGGCGCGACCGGGCGTCCGTCGACCTCGCGCAGATTGCCGCCGCCGACGCTGCAGACGGTCCAGTCCTTCAGCCGTTTTCCGGCGGCGTCGAACGCCTCGAACTTCATCGTGTTGGGATGGGGCAGATCCGTGGTTTCCCGGTCGAAAACGACCTCCACCTGGACGGGGTCGAGCGTGCGCACGAGCGTGCGGTCCGTCCAGTGGCCCCGGCCGGTGGCCGCGAGGCTGCCGAAGAGCGTCGCGCGGACGAGGACCGGCGCGGCGGGCAGCGCTTGGACGAAGAGGCGCGCCGCCCGCTGGGGGCCCATGCTGTGGGTGCTGGAGGGGCCGGCCCCGATGGCATAGACCTCGAAGATCGACTGCAGGCGTTCGCTCATGGGGAGGAGTCCTTGGGGGGGCGGGGGGCGGCGCGGCGGAAGGCGTCGAGGAAGACCGCCAGCGACAGCCAGATCAGCGCGCCGTTGCGGACCAGGTTCCAGCCATCGGACACGGCGGCGTCGGCGCGCGTGGAGAAACAGCCGCAGGAAGCCTCGATGCCGCGCAGGAGGTTGAGGGAGATGGCGAGGGTGAACACCGACAGCATTCCGGCGATGATCAGCGCGCCGGCGGCGCGCAGCCGCGCCGGAGCCGCCAGGACGGCCAATCCCGCGGTCAGCTCGATCCACGGCAGCACGAGGGCCACGAGGTTCACCCCTTCGCCGGGCAGGATGCGGTAGCGATGCACCGCCAGCGCGAACGCCCCCGGATCGCGGATCTTGGCGATGCAGGCCGCCAGGAAGAGGCCGGCGACGGCCAGCCGGGCCAGTCCGAGGAAGACGGGGCGGACGCGGCTCATGGCGGGACTCCCGTGCGGACGGCCCCGCCGTATTCGATCCACTCGGCATAGCCGCCCGGATAGAGCGTCAGGTCGGTGAAGCCGTATTCACGCAGCTTCAAGGCCAGCTCGAGGCCGTCGTCGCAATCGGCCCCGCCGCAATAGATCAGGATGGGCGTCTGCGGCGTCAGCTGGCCGGCATAGGCGCCGATCCGCTGGTCCGCCTCGCCCACGGGCAGGGAGCGCGCGCGCGGCAGGTGGCCGGCCGCGTATTGTTCGGGAATCCGCGCATCGAAGATCATCCCGGCGGCGGCGTTCGCGCGGGTCTGCGCGCCCGCCAGGAAGGTCACCGGGATTCCGGCGCGGAAGGCCTTGGTTTCGATGTGGAGATCCCACTCGCCGAACCATGGCAGGCGCGTGGCTGCGGGACGCAGCAGATGGGCGGCGGTTCCCAGAACGACGGACAACGCCAACAGGCCTGCGCATGCGCCGGCCAGCTGCAGGGTTTCGCTGCGCCGGACTGCCGCCAGACCGGTCATGGGGCCGGAGGGGGGGGCGGTTCCGGGACTTTGATGTGCGCGGCGACGGGGATGGAAAGCTCGGGTTGGCCTTCCAGATCGGTCTTCACGAAGATGGACCCGTTGACGGGGCCTGCGGGAAGCGAAGGATCGAGCGTCAGTTCGAAGCGGTGCGTCGTGCCGTCCCCGCCGGGCTCCGCCGCGACCGGCGTCAGCAGCAGTCCGGGATGGTCTGCGCGGATGCCGACGATCTGGATGGGCCCGCGTCCGGAGATGATGTCGAAGGCGCGGCGGCGCACGCCATCCGGGCCGATCGGCCCGAAGAACAGGCTGGAGGGCTGCGCGCGGAGGGCTTGGATCGCGGTTCCCTTCAGCTGCAAGTTCAGGTGGGGCGTTTGGGGGTCGTTGCTTTCGACGGTGATGATTTTGATCTGCAAGCCGCTGCGGCCGCGCAGGTCGAGCCGCGCCCGGACGGATGCCTCGCCCCCGGGGGGGATCACGTTCTGGGAAGGCTTCACGGCGGTGCAGCCGCACGAGGCGCGCACGTTGCGGATTTCCAGGGAAAGCGTTCCGGCGTTGCGGATCGGGAAGTCGTGCTCGACGAATTCCGTGTTGTTCTTCTCGCCGAACTCATGGAGGGGCGCGTCGCAGGCGATCTGGGGCGCCAAGGCGGCCTCGGGCGCGGCGGGAGCCTCGGGTGCGGCCGGGGGGGCGGAGATGGCGGGAGCCGGCTCCTGGGCCCGGGCCGGCAAGGACAGGAGGGCGGCCAAAAGAAAAACGGAGAACGCGCAGGTTTTCATGACAGGGAATCCTATCGCATCCGGGAGGCGGTTGCAAGCCGTGCGACGGGTTGGGCCGACCGGTCAGAGTTCGATCTGCAGTCCGTCGTGGGCGGGCGCCATGCCCTCGGGCAGGAGTCGCGTAGCCTGCGCGTGGGACACTTCGTGGCACAGATGGATCACCAGCGAGCGCTTCGCGCCGATTTCCAGAAGCGCCGCCTTCGCCTCATCGAAGTTCATATGCGTGGGGTGGGGCCGGATCCGCAGGGCGTCGATCACCACCAGATCGGCCCCGCGGCACAGGTCCACCGTGTCCGGCGGCAGATGCTTGCAGTCGGGGATCGCCGCGAAGGCGCGGCCGTCGTGCTCGATCTTCCAGCCGACCATGTCCGCGCGGCCATGCTCGGCCGGGAGGGGCGTCAGGCGGATGCCGTTGAAATCGAACGGTCCCTCGACCACGCGCAGGTCGATCCGCGCCAGCGTGGTCCCCGGAACCGGGGGAAGGTCGAGGTAGTCGAAGATCCGCCGCAAGGTCTGCGCGGTGCCGGCGGACGCCCACACCGGCATCGGCTCCGGCATGCGGTTGGTATAGGAGCGCAAATCGTCGAATCCGAACACGTGGTCCGCGTGGGCGTGCGTCATCAGCACCGCGTCGATCTTCCGGATGCGGTGCGCGAGGCACTGGGAGCGCAGGTCCGGCGGCGTGTCGATCAAGAGCGTCTGTCCGGCGGCCTCCACGAGGATCGCCGTCCGGAACCGCCGGTCCCGCGGATCATCCGAGCGGCACACCGCGCAGTCGCAGCCCGGCATGGGGATGCCATACGAGGTTCCGGTTCCGAGGAAGGTCACGCGCATGCCGGCCACTCTACCCGAGTTTTCCACACTGTGGAAAAATATTTTCCACGCCGTGGAAAACCCCGGTATCCACAGTTTATAAAGTGTGGATACCGGGCGGGACCCGGAGCGGCGGCCAAGCGCGGAAGGGAAGGCGGTCAGAGGAGGGTGAAGAGGGTTTCGGCGGGGAGCCGCGACTTGGGCAGCGGAGCGTTCCAGTCGCCGGGTCCCCGGAAGCCCAGCGCGACGATCGCCACGCTCTTGAGGCCGCGGGCGGGGAGGCCGAGTTCGGCATCGAGGGCGGTGGCATCGAAGCCCTCCATGGGGCAGGCGTCGAGGCCGAGGGCGGCGGCGCCCAGCAGGAGGGAGCCGAGGGCGAGGTAGACCTGTTTTTCCATCCAATGCGGGAGATCCTGACGGCGGGCGCGGTGCAGTTCCACATAGGCGGCGCGCGATTTCCGATAGGCCTCCTGGGCGGCGGCGTCCGGATAGCGGCCATCGCGGGTTTCCTGCGCGAGCAGGGCGTTCAGGTGCGCGGCGTCGATGTCCGTGCGCGCGCAGAGGACGACGACGTGCGAGGCGCCGCGGATCTTGGGTTCGTTGTAGGCATAGGGGCCGTGCGCGGCCGGGGCGATCCGGGCCTTGCCGGCGTCGCTGGCGGCGACGACGAAATGCCACGGTTGGGAATTGACGGAAGAAGGGCTGTTCCGCAAGAGGGCGAGCAGCTGCTCAAAGAGGGATTCCGGGATCCTTTTCGCGGGATCGAACGCCTTGGCGGCGTGGCGGGACGTGGCGATGTCCGCGATGTCCACGGAAGGCGTCATTCGGCGGGCTCGCGGAGCCAGCCTTCGGCTTCCGCGCGCGAATGGAAGACGGCCAGTTCCCGGTGCGAGCGGGGGAGGCCTTCGCGGAAGGACTCGTACATCCGGCTCAAGCCGAAATAGACGTCCTGGGGGGCGACGATGACGAACTTGGAGAGCTTGTCCGGCACATCCGAGGCCGCCGCGAAGGCCGCGAGTTTTCTCAGGTTTTGGATATTGATATCCAGAAGGCCGTCGACCCGGGTGACGTCAAAAATCTCGTCGTAGCCGGCCAGCGCCGGGTGGGAATTGATATCGGTTTGATAGACGAACAGATCGCGTTCGCCGATGGCGCCCGAGGCCTCCGCGGCGATGAGTTGATGGGCATGGTCGACTTGATAGGTGATGGGCATGTCTCGCCTTGTGACGGTCGATTGTAGACAGAGGGAAAGGGCTCGGCAAATTAGGATTTGATTAGGGCGCGGGTTTGGGGAAGAAGTCGCGGTAGCGCGGGGGCTTGGAGAGGGCGCGGAGGGCGCGGATGATGTCGAGGTCAGCCTTGGAGAAGGGGTACGAGTCGAACTGGTCGCGGGTGACCCAGGCGTGGTCGGCGCATTCGATGTGGCGCGGGCGGCCGGTCTGGATGCGCGCGAAGTGGGCGTGGAGTTCGATGGTGAAATGGGTGTAGGCGTGGGGCACGGTGACGAGATGGGGGCCGACTTCGATGGCAATGCCCATCTCCTCCTTCAGTTCGCGCGCGATGCACTGGGGCATGGTCTCGCCCTCGGCGATCTTGCCGCCGGGGAATTCCCAGAGGCCCGCCAGCATGCCGCCTTCGGCTTGGCGCTGGGCGATGAGAATTTGGTTCTTCGCGTTGAGGATGACGGCGGCGCCGACGATCTTGTGGGGGACTTTCATTTTCTTCTTCTTCTTGGGATAGGCTTCGGGGGTCTTGAGCGTCGCGGCGCGGCAAACGGCGCGCAGGGGGCATGCGGGGCAACGGGGGTTGCGCGGGGTGCAGACGAGCGCGCCCAGCTCCATCCAGGCCTCGTTGACGGTCCCGGGCCGGTCGCGCAGCAGCAGGGCATCGGCGAGGAGCTGGAGTTTCTTCTTCGTGGCCGGCCGGCCGACGTCGTCGGGGAGGGCGAGGAGGCGGGCGAAGACGCGGATGACGTTGCCATCGAGGACGGCGAGGGGGTGGCCGAAGGCGAAGGAGGCGACGGCAGCGGAGGTGTAGGGGCCGAAGCCGGGCAGCGCCGCGAGTTGCGCGGGGTCGGCGGGAAGTTTCCCGCCGTGGTCGCGGACGAGGAGGTGCGCGGTCTTGTGGATCTGGCGGGCGCGGGCGTAGTAGCCGAGGCCTTCCCAGAGCTTGAGGACGTCGCGCAGGGGCGCGGCGGCGAGGGCGGCGGGATCGGGGAAGCGCGCGAGGAAGCGGCGGAAGTAGGGGAGGACGGTGTCGACGCGCGTCTGCTGGAGCATGATCTCGGAAATCCAGACGGCGTATGGGGGGCGGGGTTCGGCGCGCCACGGCAGGTCGCGGGCGTTGTTCGCGAACCACGGCAGCAGCCGCCGCCGGACGGCGGCGCGGAAAGATGGGATCAGGGCACTGGACATCGAGGCGGGATGATAGCGTGGGTGGCGCGGAAGGGCAAGGGGCCGTGCGACCGGGGACCGGCCGCGGGCGGGGCCGGCCCGGATGGAGACGGTCCCCGGCTCGTTTCCCATAGGAGTGGAAAATCCGGGGGGGGGCGGGTATGCTTCCGGAATGCTGCAATTTTCCGACAAGGTGAAGGCGAAGCTGGCGGCGCTGCCGGACCAGCCGGGCGTGTATCTGATGCGGAACCGGCAGGGGAAGATCATCTACGTCGGCAAGGCCGCCAGCCTGCGCAGCCGCGTGGGGTCGTATTTCCGGCGCAGCACCTTCTCCAAGGCCGATCCCAAGCTGCGCGGGCTGATCCGGAGCATCGACGACCTGGATTTCGTCGCGCTGAAGACGGAGGCGGAGGCCACGCTGACGGAAAGCCGCCTGATCAAGGACTACCGGCCGCGCTACAACGTCTCGCTCAAGGACGACAAGCGGTTCCTGCTGCTGCGGGTGAATCTGAACGAGCCGGTGCCGCGCTTCGACGCGGTGCGGCTCCGCAAGGACGACGGCGCGCGCTATTGGGGCCCGTATGCGTCGTCCGCCTCCGCCTGGGCGTCGCTGGAGTTCGTGGACAAGCAATTCGGGCTGCGGCGGTGCTCGCCGCGCGAGCCGGGGCCGGAGGACCACCGGCATTGCCTGAACGACATCGTGCGCTTCTGTTCGGCGCCCTGCATCGGCAAGGTCGCGCCGGAGCCGTACCGCGAGCGGGTGCTGACGGCTTGCGGGTTCCTTGATGGCGACCGGCGGGAGTTCCTCGAAGCCCTGCGCCAGCAGATGACGGCGGCGGCCAAGGAGATGAAGTTCGAGAAGGCCGCCGCCCTGCGCGACCTGTATTTGCTGCTGCTGAAAGGCATTCGCGAAAAGGCGCGCGGGCGCAAGAGCCTGCATCTGAAAAAGGAGGAGGCGCAGAAAGGCCTCGCCGAGCTGCAGGCGCGCCTGGGGCTGGCCCGGCCGCCCGAGGTGATCGAATGCTACGACATCTCGAACATCTCCGGCACGAATTCCGTCGCGAGCCGCGTGGTGTCGGTGGCGGGCGTTCCGACGCCCGCGCGCTATCGGATGTACCGCATCCAGACGGTCGCGGGCGCGGACGATCCGGCGTCGATGGCCGAAGTGATCCGGCGGCGGTTCACCCGCGCGCTGGCGGAGAAGGAGGCCTTGCCGGATCTGGTGCTGGTGGACGGGGGCCTCACGCAGCTGCGCGCGGCGCGGGCGGTGCTGGACGAACTCGGGCTCCCGGACCCGCGCGTGGCGGGCATCGCCAAGCAGTACGAGGAGCTGTACCACGATCCCGCCAACGCGGCCGCCCCGCTGCGGTTCGCGTCCGGCTCGCCCGCCCTGCGCGTGATCCAGCAGATCCGCGACGAGGCGCACCGCTTCGCCCTGACCTACCACCGCAAGCTGCGGGCGCGGCGCATCCAGGAATCGGTCCTCGACGACATTCCCGGCATCGGCCGGAAGCGCAAGGAGAAGTTGCTGGCGCATTTCGGTTCGCTGGCGCGCCTGCGCCGCGCCACGGCGGAAGAGCTCTCCGCCGCGCCCGACCTCGGCCCCCGGATGGCCGCGAAGCTTCACGCCGCGCTCCGCGCCCGCTGATCCCGGGCAAAAAGAGATTGACAGGCCTCGGGCGGGGACTTCATCCTCACGATGAAGGCGGCCATTGATTGTGGCGGGGCGGATCGCCGCCCGGCGCCGGGAGAAGCGGCCGCCGTCCGGAAAACGGGAAACAAACAAGGAGATGCAGCGATGAAAAAGTGGATGGTGGTCTTGGTGGTGGTGATGCTGGCGGTGCCGGCGATGGCCCAGCTGGCCGGGTTGCCGATCGCGGGGGGCGCGCTGGCCGATGCCGGTCTGCGGGCTTCCGGCGGCATCATGGTGGGCGACGACTTCAACATGTATGGCGTCCGGGCGACGTTCGCTCCGGCGCAGGGGTTGGCGCTCTTCGGCGACGCGGGGGCTCTGGATCCGGACCATGGCGACATGGGATGGGCCTTCCAGGGCGGCGCGCAGTTCACGCTGCCGCTGGGCGCGCCGGTGGATCTGGCCTTGCGCGGCGTGGCGGGGCTGGCCGGATATGACTTCGATGGCGGCGACGTCAGCATGCTGGATCTCAATGGCGGCTTGGTGGTCAGCAAGACGATCGAACAGCTGACGCCCTACGGCTTCGTGGGAATCAACTACATCGATTCCGAAGTGGACATCGATCATGGCGGGAAGGTGAGCGACGACGAGACGGATCTGGCGGTCGCCGCCGGCGTGGTGTTCGCGGTGAACCGCCAATTCTCGCTCTACGCCGAGATCGCGCACATCGACGACGTGTTCTTCGGCGGCGGCGTGCGGGTGAACTTCTAGGCGGATCCATCCGCGAATCCGGGACCGTCCGCTCCCCTGGCCGGAGCGGGCGGTTTTTCGTGGGGCGGGGCGCCGCAAGGGCGGAAACAAGGTGAGCAACGGGGGAGACGCGGGGCGGGGGGGATTCGGAGAGGATGCGGCCAGCTGAACATGCGAAGGACTCGACTTGGCCGGGGATTATGCGTATATACGAGAGCTTGTTTGCGGGAAAAGGGTCTGAATTCAAACCGAAGGGGCCGCGCCCAGTGGGAGCGCGGCTTGAATCATGAAGAGAATCATCGTTGGCATCGTCGGCCTCGGCTGGATGGCGTGGGCCGGAGGGGCGTCCGGGGCGGAAGAAGCGCCGGCCCGGCCGGTGTTCACGCTGCGGGAGTGCATCGATCTGGGGCTGAAGCAGGCGGCGGCGGCGCGCAACGCCGATCGGGACGAGCAGATCGCGGGGACGCGGATCGGGCAGGTGCGGGCGCAGGTGCTGCCGGAGCTGAAGGCGAAAGGCGGCTACACGCGGCTGGACGAGGCGGCGGCGTTCGAGTTCGACGGCGCGCGCGTCGAGATGGGGCTCGAGGACAACTACTCGGCCGGGGTGGAGGTGAGCCAGCTGCTGTATTCGGGCGGCTCGGTGCGGTCGGCGCTGAAGGCGGCCACGCTGTACCGGGAAGTGGCGCAGGCGCGGGTGCGGCAGGCGAAGAACGACCTGGTGCGCGACATCCGCACGGCGTTCAACGACATCCTGCTCGAAGATGAACAGGTGAAGGTGCAGGCGGCGTCGCTGGCGCAGCTGGAGGACCTGCTGGCGCAGGCGGAGAGCCGCCATCGGCAGCAGACCGCCTCGGAGTTCGACGTGCTGACGGCGCGGGTGCGGGTGGCGAATGCCCGGCCGCTGCTGATCCACGCGCGCAAACAGGCCGAACTGGCCCGGGCGCGGTTCCGGAGCCTGGTGCAGCTGGAGGCGGAGGACTTCGAATTGGCGGGCGAATTGGCCTTCGAGAAATCGGAGCGGTCGCTGGAGGAATGGCAGGCGCTGGGCTTGGAGCAGCGGCCCGAGCTGGTGGAGCAGCGGAAGTTCCTGGGGATGTGGGCGGCGGACATCCGGGCGGAGCGCGGAGGCTATCTGCCGCAGATCCGGGCGTTCGCCGGGTACGACGGAACGAATCCGGAGAGCGGTTCGGCGCGGGAGTCGTGGGAGTGGGGATGGCGCGCGGGCGTGACGGCGGAGTGGGACCTCTTCGACGGGGCCCTGCGCCGGAACCGGATCCGGGAAAAGAGCCTGGAGCTGGCCAAGGCGGGCGAGACGCTGGCGGACAGCGAGCGGCAGGTCGCCTTGGAGATCCAGTCCCACTACTTGGACCAGCAGCAGGCGGCGGAGACGGTTTCCGCCAGCCGCGACACCGTGGAGCTGGCGGAGAAGAGCCTGGAGATCGCGCGCACGCGCTATGAGAACGGGCTGGCGACCAATCTGGACTTCACGGACGCCAATCTGTCCTTGAGCATCGCGCGGCTGACGCGCCTGCAAGCGCTGCACGACCATCTGAACGCCTTGGCCCGCCTGGAGCAGGCCAGCGGCGAGGAATATGAAACCGGAGAAACCCCATGAGCTTGGCGGACATCGTTCGAAGGAAAAAAGGTTCCCTGCTGGCGTGGGGGGTCTTGGGGGTCGTCGTGGCGCTGATCGCGCTGTTCGGTTCGAAGCCGAAGGCGGCGGAGGAGCCGGCGCGGGCGGAAGAAAAGGCGGTTCCCGTGCGCACGGTGGAGATCGCGCTCCGGGGATTGGAGGACGCGATCCGGCTGCCGGCGCGGATCGAGCCCTTGCAGCAAGCCGATCTGGGGGCCGAGCGCGCGGGGCGCGTGATCGAACTCGCGGCCGACAAGGGGCGGACGGTGGCGGAAGGCCAGCTGCTGCTGCGCGTCGATGGCCGCCTGTGGGACGCCGCCCGTCGCCGGGCGGCGATCGAGGCGCGGGACGCCGCGCGCGACCTGAAGCGCTGGAAGGAGCTGGAGAAGACGGGGGCGGTGTCGGCCAGCGAATACGAGGGCGTCGAACGCCGCCAGGAAGCGGCGGAGATCGCGCTGGAGGAGGCCGGGACGATGCTGTCGCAATGCGAAGTGCGCGCGCCGTTTGCCGGGATCATCGTGGACCGGATGGTGGAGGTGGGCGACTATGCCAACGAGGGGCAGGCGGTGCTGCGCCTGATCCGGCTGGACCGCGTCAAGCTGGCCTTCGACGTGCCCGAGCGGGACGTCGGGGCGCTGCAGATGGGCCAGCGGAAGGCATTCACGTTGGCGGCGGTGCCCGGCCGGACGTTCACCGGCGAGGTGGCTTTCGTGTCCAGCCAGGCGGCGCGGGAGAGCAATTCGTTCGCGGTGGAGCTGGTGGTGGACAATGCGGACGGGGCGCTGAAGGCGGGGATGATCGCGCAGGTGGCGCTGGTGCGGCAGATGCGCGCGGGCGCCGTGGTGGTGCCGCTGGCGGCCATCGTGCCGCACAAGGGCGAGCATTACGTGTTCGCCGCGGAGAACGGCCGGGCGGTGCGCAAGCGGGTGCTGCTCGGCGCGCTGATCGGGCATGAGGCCGTGCTGGACGGCGGGCTGTCGGCCGGAGACCGGATCGTGGTGGAAGGGCACCGGGGGCTGCAGGACGGCATGAAGGTGGAGGTCGTCGCCGGGGGCGGAGAGCTTCCGGCGGAAGCGGCGGCGGAGGCGGAACCCCTTCCGGCCTCCGAAGAATGAGCCGGGGAATTTCCGGACCGCCATGATCATTTCCAACTATGCCATCAAATTCCGCGCGGCGGTGTTCGTTTTCATCGCCGTGCTGGTTCTCGTCGGCTCGATCAGCTACGTGACCCTGCCGCGCGAAGGCGCGCCCGACATCACCATCCCGTACGTGTTCGTCACCGCCTACTACGAGGGGACGGCCCCGGAGGAGATGGAGAAGCTCGTCACCCTTCCGATGGAGAAGCAGCTGAACGACGTGGAGAACGTCAAGGAGATCCGCTCCACCTCGGCGGAGAACGTGGCGAGCCTCGTGATCGAGTTCATGGCCGGCGAGGACATCGAGCGCGCCAAGCGGCGGGTGAAGGACAAGGTCGACCTGGCCAAGCCGGACCTGCCGCCGGATCTGGACGAGCCGGTGGTGGACGCCTTCAATTTCAGCTCCGACTTCCCGGTGTACATCTTCGCGCTGTCGGGCGCCACGGAGCCGGACCGGCTGAAGAACCTGGCCGAAGACCTGAAGGACCGGCTCGAACAGTTGCCGGGCATCCAGAGCGCCGACGTGGCCGGCACGCGCGAGCGCGAGATCCGGGTGGAGATCGACCTGCCGCGGATGATCGCCTGCCGGATCCCGCTCGGGCTGGTCATGAACCGCATCGCGCAGGAGAACGTGACCGTCTCGGCGGGCAACATCGAGATGGCGGGGGACAAGTTCCAGGTGCGGATCCCCGGCGAGTTCCAGCGGGTGCCGGAGCTGCGCGAGATTCTGCTGGCCGACCGCGGCGGCCGGCCGATCTATTTGGCCGACATCGCGTCGGTGGCGGACACCTACAAGGACCTGGCGTCCATTTCCCGGCTGAACGGGGAGCCGTGCGTCTCGGTCAACCTCAAGAAGCGCGCGGGGGAGAACGCGGTGGCGCTCATCCGGCAGGTCAAGCAAATCCTGGCGGACGCGGGCCTGCCGCCGGACGTGAAGCTGACCCAGGTGATGGACCAGTCGGACTACATCAAGTCCATGATCGAAGAGCTGGAGAACAACGTCGTTTCGGGGTTCATCCTGGTGGTGATCGTTTTGCTGATCTTCCTGGGGGTGCGCAACGCGCTGTTCGTGGGATTGGCGATTCCGTTTTCGATGCTGACGGCCTTCACGCTGATGGCGGTGCGGGGGACGACGCTGAACATGATCGTGCTGTTCAGCCTGGTGCTGGCGGTGGGCATGCTGGTGGACAACGCGATCGTGATCGTGGAGAACACCTATCGCCTGCGGACGCTGGGACTGTCGCGCAAGGAGGCGGCGCGGCAGGGCGCGGCCGAAGTGGCCTGGCCGGTGATCACCTCGACCCTGACGACGCTGGTGGCCTTCTGGCCGCTGCTGGCCTGGCCGGACATCATGGGGCAGTTCATGGGATTCCTGCCGCGCACGCTGATCGTGGTGCTGCTGGC
>SABN01000169.1 GCA_009928955.1 Opitutia bacterium
GGCGGCGCGGTCGAGGTCGAGCTTGACGTCGGCTTTGTAGACGCCGGCGGGCGACGCCGCGATATGGGTGCCGCCGAGCTGCGCGACGAGGTCCATGTCCCGTTTCATCTGCTCCATGCCCTTGGCGCGCGCGGTGTCGTCGTCCACGGCCCATGCCGCGAAGCCGATCGCGCTGATCACCGACAGTCCGGCGTCGGCACACTGCAGCTTCAGCGCGCTGAGCGGGGTTCCGCCGGCGGCGGCCTTGGCGATGTCCTCGACCCACGGTTCGATGCCGGTGTAGCCGGCCTGGGCGGTCAGGACGATCTGGTCCGCGAGTGGCAGCTTGTAGCCGCGGAGGGTGGCGGTGTTAAGCGCGTAGCGGAAGGAACCGCCCGCCGCCGGCGCGGGTGCCGCCGCGCGCGCGCCGGCGGCGGGGATCATTCCGAGTGCCGTTGTTGCGGCGGACATGAAACAGCGACGTGAAACACCGGTACGCATGCGCAAGACTCCTTGTTGTCGCGAGACCGCGCCATCACGTTTTTGATGCGCGCTCCCGCGTGATGCGACCGATATTACCCGTATCCGTTGCGGGAAGTCAACCGGGTGACTTTCGGCGGATTTCGCCATGAAGACAATTCACTCTGGCATTCAATCCGCATTGCCGTGTATCATGACGCCGTCGTGGAGCGTTTGTTTTGCAAAGGACGTGTGCGGATTGAACGCACGTCGATACGGCACCTCTGAATTTGCGGGAGTTAAGGATCGTCATGAAACGGTTATGGGTTATTCTCCTCTACGGAATGGGGGTCACGCTCGCGGCTCGAAGCGGAGCGGTTCGCTTTGACTTCGAGAGCGGGGATCTGCAAGGGTGGGAGGTGGTGGAGGGGGCGTTCGGGCGGCTCGTGAGCGACCGGACAAAAGAACACCACGGCGGTGCGCCCTACACGAAAGTCGGCACCTTTTTTCTCTCGACGCTGGAGAGCGCGGACGGCACGCGCCCGGATGACCGCTTCGAGGGCGTGATTGAATCGCCGGTGGTGGTGCTGGAATCGCCCGAGGTGACGTTGCGCGTGGGCGGCGGGAAAGGTGACGGCGTCTATGTCGCGCTCTGTACGCTGGACGGTCGTGAGGTGGCCGCTGCGCGGGGTGCGAATTCGCAAACCTTGCAGGCGCACAGCCTGTCGGTCCCGGCCTGCGTGGGCCAGCCGGTTTTTTTCCGCGTGGTGGATCGCGCGGTCGGGAGCTGGGGCCACATCACGCTCGACCACGTGTCGTGTCAGGGCCGGGTGGATGCGCAGGCCTCGGCGCGGCGGTTTGAGGCACGCCGACGCGAGGTGGCGCGCGTCGGCAACACCGAGACGGTCGATCGCCTGCGCGCGGGCATCCGCGAGTTGGGTGTCGGGTTCCCGGGACGCTATCCCGCCGCTGCGCTGCTGCAGCGGCTCGATGCGCTGGACGCGGACGGAGATGCCGGCGCATTGGAGGCTTTCGCGCGTGAGGCGCTGGTGCGCGAGAATCCGTTGCTCAACCCAACGCCTGTGTTGTTTGTAACGCGCAAGCAGTATCGTCCGGACCATCACAACACGGCCACCCTGTTCGTGTCGTGCGAACTCAATGCCCGCAGTTATGACACCGAGGGCGCTTTCAAGATTTTGGATGTGGGGCGGGGCACGGTCACGACCCTCTTCGCGCCGGGGCCGGGCGTCACGATGCGTGATCCGGATCTGGATTTTGCGGGCGAACGGCTGGTGTTCGCGATGCGCAAGGGACCGCAGGATGATTATCACATCTACACGATGACGGTGGCGGGAACCGGATTGCGGCAGCTCACCTCCGCGCCGGGCGTTGCGGATGTCGATCCGGTCTGGCTGCCGGACGGCGGCATCCTGTTTTCGGCCACGCGCGAGCCGAAGTACTGCATGTGCAACCGGCACATCATGTGCAACCTCTACCGCATGGAGGCGGACGGCGCCAACATCCACCAGATCGGGAAATCCACGCTCTTTGAAGGGCACGCGTCCGTGATGCCGGACGGCCGTATCCTGTATGACCGCTGGGAGTATGTAGACCGTAATTTCGGCGATGCGCAGGGGTTGTGGGTCTGCAATCCCGACGGTACGGGGCATGCCCTTTACTGGGGGAACAACACGACAAGCCCCGGCGGCGTAGTCGACGCGCGCACGCTGTCGCAATCCCATCTGGCGATCGCGGTGCTGGGGGCCTGCCACGACCGGCCGTGGGGTGCGCTGGGGCTGATCGACCGCTCGCGCGGCGTCGATGGGCTTGAACCGGTACTCCGCACGTGGCCGGCTGCCTTCACCAACCGTATCAAGACTGCCGGACAGGATTTCGACTCGACGGTTCGGTTGGCCTGCAAATACGAGGATCCGCACCCGCTGGATGACCGCCATTTCCTGTGTGCCCGCCAGACCGGACGCGGCGAGGAGATGGGGCTCTACTATCTGGACCTGTTCGGCAATGAAGTGTTGGTGCATGCCGAAGCGCCGGGGTGTTTCGATCCCTTGCCGCTGCGGCCGCGCGCCGCCCCGCCTTTCGCCGAAATTGGGCGAGGGAAAGGGCACCTACTGGTCCCGCACCGCCTGAAATGGCGTCGGGTCCCAGGAACAGGCAAAGCCGTCGCCATCAGGGTCAAGGTTGCCGGGGTCGCGTTCGGGGCCTCCGCGGCGTAAAAACTCGGTCTGCGCCTGGTCGGTCGTGGTAAATTTGGCGCAGGCGCGTTCATGGTTGACCAGCGTCAGGCCGCCGCGCGTCCAGACTGGCTGCCCCAGCCGGTTCTGCGCGGCCAGCGCATAGGCGGCAAGGTTCGGCCCAAGACCGGCGCGGCTTGCCGATGTGGGGGCGGCAGGCACCGGCACGGCCATGGGCGCGGGCGCCGCAGCGGGAGCCGGGGGCGGTACGGCCACGGGGCTGGCGCCGATCGCGGCCAGCGCGGCTGCCCCGATTGCCGCGGGGTCATCCGACACTGTGGCTTCGGGGGCGGGCATCGGCACATCGGGGAAGGGCGCGATGGACGACGGGGCAATAGACGTGCGCGCCGTCATAGGGTTTACCATGGGCGTCGCAGCCGGCACGGACGCCGCCGGGGCAAGCGCGCTGAGCGGGGCCGAGGCGACAGGCGGCGGCGCAATGGCCTGCGCTGTCGCAGGGGCAATGGGCCGGGCTGCGGCGGGCACCCCGCGCAGCGCGGCCTCACGCTCGGCCAGATAGCCTTGGTAGTCGTTGAACCCCACGCCCTGCTGCGTGCCGTCCGACCCCATACAGCCCGCCAGCATCAGCGCCGCCGCGATCCCCAAACCTGCCCGCATTGCCCCGCCTCCGTTGCCGATCAAGGCCCAATTACCACCACCGCGCCGGTTTTGCCACGAAGCCCGCCGCCTGTTCCAGCACATGAGCGTGATTCAGCAGATCGCCCTCGGCCCAAGGGCGCCCGATCAGTTGCAGCCCCAAGGGCAGCCCCCTGGCATCCAGCCCCACCGGAACCGAAACCCCCGGCAACCCGGCCAGGTTGACCGTCACGGTGAACACGTCGTTCAGATACATCTCGACCGGGTCGGCATTGGCCATCTCGCCCAGACCAAAGGCCGAGGACGGCGTGGCGGGCGTCAGGATCGCGTCGATGCCCGCGGCAAACACCGTGTCGAAATCGCGCTTGATCAGCGCGCGCACCTTGCGGGCGCGGTTGTAATAGGCGTCATAGAAGCCCGCCGACAGCACATAGGTGCCGATCATGATGCGCCGCTGCACCTCGGGGCCAAAGCCTTCGGCGCGGGTTTTCTCATACATCTCGGTGATGCCGTCGCCCTGGCCCAGACGGGCACGGTGGCCATAGCGAACCCCGTCATAGCGCGCGAGGTTGCTGGACGCCTCGGCGGGGGCGATGACATAATAGGCGGGCAACGCGTATTTGGTATGCGGCAGGCTGATCTCGACAATCTCGGCGCCCGCATCCTTCAGCATCTCGGCGCCCTTGTGCCACAATGCCTCGATCTCGGCGGGCATGCCCTCCATCCGGTATTCACGCGGAATGCCAATCTTCTTGCCGCGGATGTCGCCGGTCAGCGCCGCCTCGAAATCGGGCACGGGCAGATCGGCGCTGGTCGAATCCTTGGGGTCGTGGCTGGCCATGGCGCCCAGCATGATCGCCGCATCGCGCACCGATTTCGTCATCGGCCCGGCCTGATCGAGGCTGGAGGCAAAGGCCACCACGCCCCAGCGCGA
>SABN01000170.1 GCA_009928955.1 Opitutia bacterium
CGGCTTCGAAGTCCGCCTCTGGGACCTCGTCACGGGCCAGATCGGCCAGCTCTTCGACCACGCCGGCCAGGCCCGCGTGCTCGCCGCCGGTTCCGCGGGCGAAGTCTCCGCGCTGGCCATCCTCCTCGGCGCGGCCTATCTCCTCTGGACCAAGACCGCCAACTGGCGCCTCATGCTGGGCGCGCTGCTCGGCGCGATCGGCATGAATCTCCTGCTCCGCAACGCGCTGGGCATCGCCGCCGTCCCGCCGCTGCCGTTCACGCTCTTCTCCGGCGCGTTCCTCTACGCGGCCGTCTTCATGGTCACCGACCCCATCTCCGCCCCGCGGCTCAAGGAATCGATCTGGGTCTACGGCATCTTCATCGGCGCCATGATCGTTTTCCTGCGCTACAAGGCCGTGTTCGCCGGCGGCGTGGCCTTCGCCATCCTGCTCGGCAACGTGCTCGCGCCTTCCCTCGACCTCTGGATCAAGCGCTTCCAGGCGCCCAAGAAACCGGAGGCCAAGGCGTGAACAAGAAATCCCCCGCCTACGTCCTTTCGTTCATGGCGGCCATCTGCGTGGTGTTCGGCACCGGCATTTCCGTCGTCAACTACGCCACCCAAGGCCTGCTCGCCCGGAACGCGGCCATGCACCGCAACCGCGTCCTGTGCCGCGCGTTCCAGCTCGACGTCGCCGGCTCCTCGGCCGAGGCCTACCAGCAGGCCGTCGACGCCGCCCTCCGGACCTCCGCCGTCGCCGGCCGCACCGTCTACGAATGCGTCGCCCCGGGCAAGGAAAGCGTCGGTTTCGTCGCCGGCGGCATGGGCTTCTGGGACCGCATCGACGTCGTGCTTGCGCTGACGCCTGACCTGCATACGATCCTGAACGTCCAGGTGCTCGACCAGAAGGAAACCCCCGGCCTCGGCGCCCGCATCGAAGAAGCCTGGTTCACGGACCAATTCAAGGGCCTCTCCGTGGCCTGGGAGGCTCCGGCCGAGAGCCGCATCCTCGTCGGCGCCAATCCCGCCCCCAACGCGGCCAACGAAGTGGATGCCATCACCGGCGCCACCCAGACTTCCATGGCCCTCATGCGCTTCCTCAACGACGAACTCGCCGCCTTCCGCGCCGCCTACTCCGCCAACCGTGAACCGCTGAACCGTTGAACCCCATGGCTTCTTCCTACGGCAAAATCCTGAAAGACGGCCTTCTGGTCGAGAACCCGATTTTCCGCCAGGTGCTTGGGATCTGTTCCGCGCTGGCCGTGACCAATCTCGTGGTCAACACCCTGTTCATGGGCTTCGGCGTCACCTTCGCCACGGCGCTCACCGCGTTCACCGTCTCCCTGCTGCGCAACTACATCCCCGTGCGCATCCGCATGATCGTGCAGGTCGTCATCATCGCCTGCTACGTCATGATGATCGACATCCTCATCAAGGCCGTCGCGCCCGACATCCACCGCTTCATCGGCCCCTACGTCGGCCTGATCATCACCAACTGCATCATCATGGGCCGCGCCGAGGCCTTCGCCAGCCAGAACAAGCCCTTGCCCGCCCTCGTCGACGGCTTCGCCAACGGCCTGGGCTACACCGCCGTCCTCGTCGCCATCGCGATCGTCCGCGAGATCATGGGCTTCGGCACCGTGCTCGGTTTCGCGTTGCCTGCGCGCGACCTCTGGTGGCACCAGTGGACGATCATGGTGATGCCCCCCGGCGCGTTCTTCATGCTGGCCATCCTGACCTGGTTCGCCCGCGCCCGGCTGGCCAAGGAGGAGACAAAATGACCCCCCTCGCCGAAATGGGCCTGTTCTCGTCCTTCCTGCTGATCTTCGTCTCGGCGGCGTTCACGGACAACATCCTGATGGCGCGCTTCCTCGGCATGTGCTCGTGCCTGGGTGTGTCGAAGAAAGTGGACACCAGCCTCGGCCTCGGCGTGGCCGTCATGTTCGTCACCGCCTCCACCGCCGCGCTCAACTACCTCGTCTACACCTACCTGCTCGTGCCCCTCCGCCTCGAGTACCTGCGCCTCATCGTCTTCATCGTCGTCATCGCCGCCTTCACCCAATTGGTGGAAATGGTCATCGAGCGGGTCTCGGAGAAGCTCTACAACTCCCTCGGCATCTTCCTGCCGCTCATCACGGTCAACTGCGCCATCCTCGGCATTTCGCTTTTCATGCTCAACAAGCCGTACAGCTTTCTGCAGGCGTTCGCCTTCGGCCTCGGCGGCGGCTTCGGCTGGTTCCTGGCCATCGCCCTCATCGGCGGCATCCGCGAAAAAATCAACGAAGCCGCCCTCCCCAAGGGCCTCGCCGGCCCCGGCATTACCCTCATCATCATCGGCATCATGGCCCTCGCCTTCGTCGGCTTCTCCGGCATGATCAAGATCTGAAGACATGAATCCCAAATCCTTCAACGCAAAAGACGCAAATGGCGCAAAAGGTCGCAAGCGCCGGACCCTTTCCTTCCGGTTCCTTCCGGCGATTGCGTCCTCTCGCGTCTCTCGCGTCTCTTGCGTTAAACGGCTGTTGGCTTTCTCCTGACCATGCTCGTTTCCATCCTCATCTCGGTCGGCTTCCTTCTCGCCTGCGGGCTCGTGCTCGCCGGCCTGCTCGTGCTGGCCGAGAAGAAAATCCTCAACTACGGCACCTGCCACGTCGACGTCAATTCGGGCCGGAAAGTCCTCGACGTCGAGGGCGGCTCGTCCCTGCTCTCCTCCCTCGCCGAACAGAACATCTTCATTCCTTCCGCCTGCGGCGGCCGCGGATCCTGCGCCTACTGCAAGCTCAAGGTCCACGAAGGCGGCGGCCTGATCGGGCCCGTCGAGGAGCCCTATCTCACCCCCGACGAGCGCAAGGACCACGTCCGCCTCGCCTGCCAGGTCAAGGTCCGCCGCGATCTGCAGATCGAAATCCCCGACGAGTTGTTCTCCGTCTCCCGCTTCCGCGCCAAGCTCGTCCACAAGAAGCCGCTCACCCACGACATCGTTGAACTGCGGATGCAGCTCCTCGAACCCGCCTCCATCTCGTTCGAGGCCGGCCAGTACGTCCAGCTCGAATCCGCCGATTACAAAGGCCACGAGTCCGTCATGCGCGGCTATTCCATTTCGTCCCTGCCGTCGGACAACCGGCACCTCGAGCTCATCATCCGCCGCGTGCCCGACGGCATCTGCACCACCTGGGTTTTCGACCATCTCAAGGAAGGCGCGGAGGTCCTCTTCTCCGGCCCCTACGGGTTCTTCCACCTGTCCGACACGCAGGCGCCCATCATCTGCATCGCCGGCGGCTCGGGCATGGCGCCCATCTGGTCCATCGTGCGCGACATGAAGGAAAAGGGCATTGCCCGCCCCGCCACCTACTTCTTCGGCGCCCTCACCCAGCGCGATCTGTTCTTCCTGGACGAATTCCGGCAGCTCGAAAAGGACTGCCCTTGGTTCAAGTTCGTCCCGGCCCTCTCCAAGGAACCCGCCGATTCCGGTTGGACCGGCGAACGCGGCCTGATCACCGAGGTCGTCGCCCGCCATTTCCCCGACGCCTCGCAGCACGAAGCTTATCTCTGCGGCTCCCCCGGCATGATCGACGCCTCCATCGCCGTCCTGACCAAGAACGGCATGCCCGAAGAAAACGTCTTCTACGACAAATTCTCCTGATCACCGAACCAACTACGAATGACACGAATCCTAGGCAAACAGCTCCAAGACCCCCAACCCCCTCGCGGGGTGGGTGAATCAGGTCCGCCTCATAGACCCCCACCCCCTTGCGGGGTGGGTGAATCAGGTCAGCCCTGCCCGGCCTTGTGGTCCCAACCTCATTCACCCACGGCACAAGGCCGTGGGGGTCTTCCATTGATCATTGGATAGTGAGGATTTGAAATGCAAGAAACGCCCGAAGACAAAGCCCTCGAAGACCGCCTCGGCGCCTCCAAGTTCTCCGGCGAAGGCTTCCTCGGCACCGACCATCGCCCCGTCGATGAAATCGTCGCCGCCGACCTCCACGCCCTTGCGCAGCTCGGCGTTTCGAAAGCCGCCCTGCTGGCGGCCCTCCGCGACGTTTTCGAAAAGGCCCGCGCCGCGTTCGGCGGCGAAGTCGAAATCCGCCCCGGCGTGACCGCCGTCGCCCATGAATCCATGGGCCGCATTCCCTCCCCCTTCCGCGGCGACGGCGTCTTCGAGAAAGGCGACGTCGTCGTCGCCGCCCGCACCGGCGAAGGCTTCATCCTCACCGCCCTCGGCCTGGCCCTG
>SABN01000171.1 GCA_009928955.1 Opitutia bacterium
GGGGCGCGGAGGAGGAAGAGGGCCCCCCCGAAGAGGGACCAGAGGGTGGCGGCGAGGTAGCCGAGGAGCGAGAGCATCAAGGCGGGGCCGGGGGCGATGCCGAGGGGATGCAGAAGCTGGATATAAAGGGTTTCACGGACGCCGAGGCTGCCAGGGGTCAGGGGCAGGGCGGCCAAGACCGTGATGACGGGGAAGACGACGAGCAGATCGCGGAAGAGGAGATCGAGCGCAAGGGCTTGGGCGAGGGCGGCGGTGGCGGCTGCGAGCAGAAGCAAGTTGGCGAGGGAGAGCGCGGCGGGCCAGGCCAGCTGGTGCGCGTTGCGGCGGAACAGGGAAAGGGCGTCGCCGGCGCGGCGCAGGAGGGCGCCGATGCGTCCGTGGGGGGGGAGGCGCCGGAGCCAGGGGATCTGATCGAACCGGATGCGGGAGAAGAACAGGCCAAGGAAGGCCAGGGTGGCGAGGAGAAACAGGCCCATCAGGACGAGCGAGAGGCGGGCTTCCGGGTGGCGGGCCAGTTCGCGGAGGCGCGGCAGCAGCATCGCGCATCCGAACAGGAGGGTCACGACGAGGCCGATGGCGCGGTCGAGGAAGACGGAGGTGACGGCCTCGGCGCGCTTTTCGGGATGATGGTGCGCGGCATGGATGGCGCGGGCGAGGTCGCCGCCGCAGGCGCCGAAGAGGAAGGCGTTGAAGAATTGCCCGACGAAGAAGCCCTGGAAGGTGCGCCCGAATCCGGCGGGCAGGCCGAGGGTCCGGAGAATGAAATGCCAACGGACGACGCCGGCGAGGAGGGCGGCGAACGTGAGCGCGAGGGCGGCGGCGATCCAGGCGGGATGCTCGCGGACGGGGGCGAGGGCGATGCGGAGGTTGGCGTCGCCGATGGAACGGGCGAGGAGGGCGATCAGCGCCAAGCCGAGGAAAAGACGGAGAAGGGGACCGGAGAAATTGCGCGAGGAAGTCACGACGGTTTCAAATCGGAATCGGCATCGCGATCTTCTCTCTTGTATTCGGCCGCGTCTTCCTGAACGGAATAGCCTCGTTGTCCGAGTTTGGTGAGCATGGCCACGATTCGATCCAGAGTCTGCTTCGCCTGCGAATTCTCCGATGCCTCCAGCGCACCGCAGATTTCCAGGACATCCTGGGCGGCGGCGCATTCGAGCGCGGACCCGCGGGCGATTTCGAAATACCGTCTCCGATCATGTTCGGTCGCCTTGCCCTTGCCCTCGGCGATATTCAACGGGATGGATTGAGCTGCACGCAGAATCTGGTCTTTCGCATGGGCCTGTTGTCCTTTCAGGCTTTGGCACAAGCGATCGACCCAGCCGACATCGGCGATGGACAGGCGGTAGACATCCAATTTTTCGTGGCCGAAGGGCACTTGCGACCGTTTCGATTCCGATGGCGATGTCGCTAGCGAACCCGATTTAGCGGCCATGGATCAGGCTCCGGCGCGGCGGGCGAGGGTGTCGGCGTAGACGGCTGCGAGGGTCTGGCGGAGCGGGATCTCCGGTTGCCAGCCCGCGTGGGCGCGGATGCGGGCGGTGTCGTAGGACGGGCGGTTTTCGTTGGGGCGGAATAGGGCGGGATCGACCTCGACCCGGGGGTGGACCTGGGCGATGTCGCACAGGGCGTCGAAGATTTCGCGGACGAGGATCATGCGGCCGGAAGCGATGTTGTAGGCGTGGCCGGCCTGGCCTTTTTCGAGCAGGAGGACATAGGCGCGGGCGACGTCGCGGACATCGGTGAAGTCGCGGCGCTGGTCGAGGTTGCCGACGCGCATGAGCGGCGGGGCGCCGGCGGCGATGGCGGCGAGCTGGGCGGCGAAGGCGGAGGAGACGAAATCCCGGGATTGGCCCGCGCCGATATGGTTGGAGGGGCGGGCGACCATGGCGTCGAGGCGGTGGTGCGCGGCGTAGAGGAGCGCGGCGTGGTCGGCGGCGGCCTTGGCGACGCCGTAGATGTTGTCGGGCCGGTAGGGGGCGTCTTCGGCGAGGGGCGCGGGCGCGGGGTGGGAGCCGTAGACCTCGGCGGAGGTGACGACGAGGACGCGCGTGGCGGGGGCGTTTTGCCGGACGGCGTCGAGGAGGTTCAGCGTGCCGATGGTGTTGACGGAGAAGAGGCGCTGGGGCTCCGTCCAGCCGAGGGGGACGAAGGCGATGCCGCCCAGATGCAGGATGGCGTCGGGGCGGACGGTTGCGAGGGCGCGGGAGATGGAGGCGAGCTCGCGGACGTCCAATTCCACGCCCGCGGAGGCGCCGCCGGGCGGAATCGCCAGATCGCCGCCGACCGCCTCGTGTCCAGCCTGCCGCAGGGCGGCGAGGGCGTGCCGCCCGGCGAATCCATTGCAACCGATGACGAGGACTTTCATTTCAAAAGCGAGGAGTCAGAACTCAGAATCCAGAATTCAGAATGGGGATTCAGAATCCAGAACAGGAGGGCTGCCGAGGCTTGGCGCTTGTTCATTCTGACTTCTGAATTCTTTTCAGGCGGTGACCGTTTTGCCCCGTTGGCGGTCCAGATCGGCATCGACCATCATGGTGACGAGCTGGTTGAAGCTGACGGCGGGCTTCCACCCGAGCTGGGCCTTGGCCTTGGCGGGGTTGCCGAGCAGGAGCTCGACTTCCGCGGGGCGGATGAATTCCGGATCGATGACGACATAGTCTTCATAGTTGAGGCCGACGTGCGAGAAGGCGATCTGGAGGAATTCGCGGACGGAGTGGGTCTCGCCGGTGGCGACCACGAAGTCGTCGGCGACGTCCTGCTGGAGCATCAGCCACATGGCGCGGACGTAGTCGCCGGCGAAGCCCCAGTCGCGCTTGGCGTCGAGGTTGCCCATGCGCAGCTCCTTGAGGGAGCCGAGCTTGATGCGGGCGACGGCGTCGGTGATCTTGCGGGTGACGAATTCCTTGCCGCGGCGGGGGGACTCGTGGTTGAAGAGGATGCCGGAGGAGGCGAACAGGTTGTAGGACTCGCGGTAGTTGACGGTGATGAAGTGGCCGTAGGCCTTGGCGACGCCGTAGGGGCTGCGGGGATAGAAGGGGGTCGTCTCGGTCTGGGGCGTTTCGATGACCTTGCCGAACATTTCGGAGGAGGACGCCTGGTAGAAGCGGGCCTTGGGGCAGACCATGCGCATGGCTTCCAGCACCTTGGTGACGCCCAGGGCGGTGAACTCTCCCGTGAGGACGGGCTGGCTCCACGAGGTGGGCACGAAGGACATGGCGGCGAGATTGTAGAGCTCGTCGGGTTGGACCTCGTCGAGGAGCTTGACGAGGGAGAACTGGTCGAGCAGGTCGGCTTGGCGCAGGCTGACCTGGTCCTTGAAGTGGGCGATGCGGTCGAAGGTCTCGGTGCTGGCGCGGCGCACCATGCCGGTGACCTGATAGCCCTTGGAAAGGAGCCATTCCGCCAAATAGGAGCCATCCTGGCCCGTGATGCCCGTGATCAGCGCTTTTTTCATGTTTGCTCTCCGCTCTTCGGTTGAGGTTCGGTCAAATTCCACGTCGCGCGCAGGTAGTCGATGGCGCGGACGACATGCTCCGGATCCGTGTCCGGAGCCGGTTCCAACACGCGCACCATATCCATTCTGGCGAAATCCGACAATGCCGGAAAATCCACTTTTCCGCGGGGGGGCATGAGGTGGTCCTGGCCGGGGGGCTCGACATCGTGGATGTGCATGCCGGCGATGAAGGGGGCGAGGCGGCGCAGCCAGCGCGCGGCGTTGATGAAGCCGAGGTTCTCGCGGATCTGGGCATGGCCGATGTCCCACCAGAGACGGATGCCGGACCCATGGAACCGCTTCATGAGCTGCGTCCCTTCCAGTTCGGAGGGGATGGCTTCCCAGGTGGGCAGGTTTTCCAGCGCGAGGAGGACGCCGGTTTCCTGGACGACGGGCAGGAGGGCGTGAAGGCTCTCGGACAGGTAGTCGATCTGGCGGGGCGCCTTTTTGTCGCGGGCGATCTGGGCCTTGAGCTTGAGGGCCTCGTAGGGCTCGCCGAACTGTTCGCCGCGCGCGGCCATGCGCACCAGCTCGAAGGAGTATTTCGGCATGTCCACGTTGCCGGAGTGGCAAACGACGACCTTAGCGCCCACTTCGGCGGCGAACCGCAGGGTCTTGGAGATGTGCACGACGGCGAATTCGCGTTCGCGGCGGTCGGGGGAGGCGGGGGTGTAGAGCTCGGGGTGGGGG
>SABN01000172.1 GCA_009928955.1 Opitutia bacterium
CAAATCCCATCCCCGATCAACCACGCGAAATCGCCAGCAAATCAGGCGCTTTCATGTCCCCGTTTTGCCCTTATGGGACGGTAGTGACTTTTTTCCACACCGTGGAAAAATCAACGAGCTGCGGCTGAACGCGGCGGGGCGGAGGGTTCAGCGCGAGAAGCCGCGCCAGCGGGCGGCCGCCCGGGAAGGCTGGGCGCACCACGCGGGCAGGTTCTCGGCCAGCGCCAGGGGCAGCAGCCCCGACTTCTGGAGCTGCTTCAGCGGCACCCATTCGAAGGCCAGATGGTCCTCGGCCGAGGCCGGATTCTTCTTCGCGGAAATCTTGGGGCAAGCCACCTCGAAGACGAGCGAGATTTCGCAGGTGCGGCCGCTGCGGGCGGTGTAGATCTGCTCCACCACGCCGAGGAAGCGCCCGGCCTTGCCCGGCACGCCGAGCTCCTCGCGCCATTCGCGCGCGAGCGCGCGCCGCGAGTCCTCGCCCCAGTCCACATGGCCGCCGGGCAGATACACGTTCCCGTGCTTGCGGTTCCGGCACAGCAGCACCTTCCCGCCCTGCACGCAGGCGCCGCGCGCCAGGATCTCGATTTCTTTGCGTTCTTTTTTCATCATTCTCCGATGATCTTGATCAGCACGCGCTTCCGGCGCCGGCCGTCGAATTCGCCGTAGAAGATCTGCTCCCACGGGCCCAGGTCCAGCGCCCCGCCGGTGACGGCCACGACGACCTCCCGGCCCATCACGCTGCGCTTCAGGTGCGCGTCGCCGTTGTCTTCGCCCGTGCGGTTGTGGTCGTACTGCGCGTGGGGCTTCTCGGGGGCCAGCTGCTCCAGCCACTTTTCAAAGTCGCGGTGCAGGCCGCTTTCGTCGTCGTTGATGAAGACGCTGGCGGTGATGTGCATGGCGTTCACCAGGCACAGCCCCTCGCGGACGCCGCTGGCGCGCAGGGCCTTCTCCACCTCCGGCGTCAGGTTCGCATAGCCGCGCCGCGCGGGGATGTTCATCCACAGCTCCTGGCGGAAACTCTTCATGGCGACCTCACACCTGCACCCCGAGCTCGTAGAGCACCGCGGAGGCCAGATAGAGCGAGCCCGCCGCGACCACGATGCCGTTGTTCTTCTTGGCCCACTTCTGCGCGTTCTTCACCGCGGCGGGCATCAGGCCTTCCGCGGCCGGCAGCTTGGCGGCCTTCGCCGCCGCCAGCAGCCGCTCCATCGGCATGTTGCGCTCGCTGTCCAGGGACACCAGCACGCAGGCGTCCACCACCGGCCGCAGCAGGCGAAAGAACCCCTCGGCGTCCTTGTCGGCCAGCATGCCGCAGATCAGCGCCACGGGCTGGTCGCCCCGGAATTTCTTCAGAAAGGCCGCCAGCGCCGCCGCCGCGTCGGGATTGTGCGCCACGTCCACCAGAAACACCGGATCGCGCGACGCCACCTGGCACCGGCCCGGCCACCGGGTCTTCTCCAGCCCCGCGCGGATGACGTCCTGCGTCAAGGGCAGGCCGAGCGCCTCGCGCATCCATTCCAGCGCGACAATGGCGAGCGAACTGTTGGCGAGCTGGAAATCGCCCAGCAGCGGCATCCGGACCGGCGCCCACGCGCCCTCCGCCGTCTCGACCGAAAACACCTGCCCGTCCAGATCCTGCGAAAGCCGCTGGATCGACACCCGCTCATCCACGCGCAGCAAGGGCGCGCCCGCCTCCCGGGCCTTGGCCTCGATGACCTCCATCACCGCCGGCCGCTGCCGGCCCGTCACCACCGGACGCCCCGGCTTGATGATGCCGGCCTTCTCCGCCGCGACCTTCTCCAGCGTGTCGCCCAGAAACGCGGTGTGCTCCATGCCGATCTCGGTGAGGACCGCCAGGAGCGGCAGGGCGACATTGGTGCTGTCGAGGCGGCCGCCCATGCCGGTCTCGAGCACGGCCATCTGCACCTGCTGCTCTAAAAACCATTTCAGCGCCACCGCCGTGGTCAGCTCGAAAAACGTGCCGATGCGGCCGCCCTCCCGGGCGGACTGGAGCTGGTCGGCTTGCTCGACGTCGTCCAGCAGGCGAATCAGGTCCTTGTCCGGGATCGGCGCGCCCGCGACGCGGATGCGCTCGTTGAAGCGGATCAGGTGCGGACTGGTGTAGAGCCCGGTGCGCAGGCCCAGCTCGCGCAGCACCGACTCGATCATCGCCGAGACCGATCCCTTTCCGTTGGTTCCCGCGACGTGCACGCAGGGCAGCTTCAGCGGATCGACCTCCAGCGCGCGCAGCAGCGCCCGCGTGGTGTCCAGCCCCAATTTGACCGTGCTGCCGCCGGTCCGGCTGTACAGATAGGTCAGTTTCGCGTCCAATATGGAGGCCGATTTGCTCATGGTCATCCTGTCCGGGAAAAGAGAGGGAGTGGAAAACGCGCGCCGGCGGTCAGACGGGCAGCGCGGGCGGCTCGGAAGGGACCAGCGGGCCGCAGAAGAAATCCAACAGCCGGACCAGCGCGGGCTTGAGATCCCCGCGCGGGACGATCTGGTCGAGCAGCCCGTGCTGGAGCAGGAAGTCGGGCCGCTGGAATCCCGGCGGCAGGTCCTGCTGGATGGTTTCCTTGATCACCCGCGCGCCGGCGAAGCCGATCAGCGCGCCGGGCTCGGCGAGGATCACGTCGCCCAGCGTGGCGAAGCTGGCCATGACGCCGGCCGTGGTGGGATGGGTCAGGACCGGGATGTAGGGCAGGCCGGCATCCGCGTGGCGGGCCAGCGCGCCGCTGGTCTTGGCCATCTGCATCAGGCTCATCATGCCTTCGTACATGCGCGCGCCGCCCGAGGCGCACACCACGACCACCGGCAGCCGTTCGGCCGTCCCGCGCTCGATCAGGCGGGTGATCTTCTCGCCGACCACGGAGCCCATGCTCGCGCCGAGGAACTGGAAATCCATCACGCCCAGCGCGATCGCCCGGCCGTCCAGCCGCGCGCGGCCGCAGGTCACCGCATCGACCTCCCCGGTCTTGCGGCGGTTCGCCTCCAGCTTCTCCTGGTAGGAAGCCTCGCCCACGAATCCGAGGAAATCGATGCTGTAGAGATCCTTGTCCCACTCGACGAAGGAGCCGGGATCGGCCAGCATGGCCAGCCGCTCGGAACGGCCCATGACGAAATGGTGGCCGCACAGGGGGCAGACGCGCAGGGCTTTCTCCTGCTCCTCGCCGAAAATCATCTCGTTGCAACCGGGGCATTTCAGCCAGAGTCCGTCGGGCATGTCCCGCTTGCGGGCCTTTTTGAGAATCGTCTTTTTTCCGAAAAGCGTCATGTTCGCAAATCCATTTCTGTTCCGGCGCGGTCCGATCCGGGATCAGCCTCGCGCCACCGTCAACACCATCACGGCCGCCGCGCCGGCGACCTTGAGCGTCCGGGCGCATTCGTTCACCGTCGCGCCCGTGGTCATCACATCGTCCACCAGCAGGATCCGGGCTCCGCGCACCCGGGCGGGCCACGGAACCATGAAAACACCCCTGACATTATGGACCCGCTGGGCGGCTGTCAAACGCGTTTGGGAGGCCGTGGGCCTCCGTCGCCATAACACGCGTCCCCGGAAGGGAATGCCGATGCGACGGGCCAAGCGCTCTCCCAGCAGGGCGGACTGGTTGTAGCCGCGTTCCCGCTCGCGCTGCGGATACAAGGGCACGCAGGTCGCCCAGTCCGCCTGGCGAACGGTGTCGGGACAAACCCGCCAGAGGGCCACCAACCAATCGGTCAGGTCCTCCAGCAGCCACGCGCCGGCATTGTATTTGAACCGCCGCAGGCAGGCTTTCGCCACCCCGTCATAGCGGACGGCCGACCGGGCCCAGTCGAAGGCCGGGTCCATCTGGCGGCAGCCGGCGCACTCGAAGGGGCCGCTCACCGCCCCCGCCACCGGATCTCCGCACCGCTCGCAAAACGGCACCTGCACCACCTTCACTTCCGCGCGGCAGTCCCAGCACAGCGAACCAGGCTCCTCCGCCATGGCCGCGCCACACCCCTCGCACGCCCTGGAAAACAGCATGTCCAAAACCGCCGACATCGTGGAGGCAGTCTGCCCCTTCCGATCGGCGTTGTCGAGCCCCCGCCTATTCCTGTCAAGACTCGTTAGAAATGTCCCCATTCTGGACTCGTTAGAAATGTCCCCTTTTTCAGGTTGTGGTTGCGGGTGCCGTGGCCCCGTGGCCACCCGG